>JBIJCP010000096.1:0-4302 GCA_044344635.1 Candidatus Planktophila sp.
CATTTAACTCACCCGTGACATGAAGCCCACGTTCTTGTTGAAAAGAACGGATCTCATCAGGAGATAGTTCTTTCATGATTTATCTAACTCAACAAATTTATTAGATGAAAGCTGCTAGCTCTTTAAGAAGAGCTGGTTTTGGTTTGGCGCCGATAATGGTTTTTACTACTTCACCATTTACATAGACATTTAACATTGGGATTGAGGTAACTCCATACTTAATTGCAATCGCTGACTCTTCATCGGTATTTAACTTCACGATAGTGAGCTTTTCTCCGTATTCATTGGAAATCTCATCCAAGATTGGTCCAACTGCGCGGCAAGGGCCACACCATTCAGCCCAAAAATCAACAAGTACTGGCTTGCTGCTCTTTAGAACCACCTCATCGAAGTTGGCCGCTGTGACTTTACCTGCGCTCATCTTTACTCCTTTTATCGGTTAACTATAAAAATCTAATATTTCGAAGCCTACTAGTGTGAAAGAAACTTTTCAGCGTCAAGAGCCGCCTGGCAGCCCGAGCCCGCAGCGGTTATCGCTTGGCGGTAGGTGAAATCAACTAGATCTCCACAAGCAAAGACTCCCTTGAGGTTGGTGCGGGTAGATCTACCATCGACTAATACATAACCTTCCTCGTTGAGGGTTACTTGTGAAGCAACTAGCTCATTGCGCGGTAGATGGCCAATAGCTACAAACAAACCAGTGAAATCGCGTTTAGATTCTTCACCGGTCACGAGATTGCGCAACTGCAAACCTTCAACCTTATCTGCACCGAGCACATCAGTTACTTCGGTATTCCATAACATTTCAATCTTTGGATTTGCAAATGCGCGCTCAGCCATAATTTTTGAAGCGCGCAATGAATCGCGGCGGTGGATCAAAACTACCTTAGAAGCAAATTTAGTCAGGAAGGTAGCCTCTTCTACTGCAGAATCTCCACCGCCGACTACTGCGATTACCTGATCACGGAAGAAGAAACCATCACAAGTTGCACACCAAGAAACACCACGACCTGATAAACGCTTTTCGTTGGTTAAACCAATCTCTTTATATGCCGAACCCATCGCCAAAATAACTGCTTTAGCTTGTACGGTGTTTCCAGATCCATCTTTGATTATCTTTATATCGCCAGATAAATCCATCTCAACAACATCATCAGTTATAAGCTCTGCCCCGAAACGCTTGGATTGCTTACGCATACTGTCCATCAAATCTGGACCCATTACTCCTTCGACAAAACCAGGAAAATTCTCCACCTCGGTGGTATTCATCAACGCGCCACCCGCAGTTACAGACCCCTCATAAACAATTGGGTCCAACTGCGCGCGCGCAGCATAAATCGCAGCGGTATACCCAGCCGGACCAGATCCAACGATTACAAGATTTTTTACCATGTGCTTAGCGTAGCCACTTTTAATTATTTTTCGCGCGATGACTTACGCTTTCGCAATAGTGAGATTGCAAACTCTTTAAGGGTAGTGATTTCGGTGATTTTAAATAGGTGAGCCATTAATAAGAAACCAGCCCCGCTGCCTACGAGGATTAAAGCCAACCTAATGAGACCGACTATTGGTCTCGCATCATCGCTTATCCAACCGAGAAAGTAGGCCAAGGCGAAGAAGGGGAGCATTGAAATGAAAGAAGCTAAATACAAACGAAAATGCTGGCCTACAAATTGTGAGTACTGGAACTTTCCAACATGCTTACTCAGAAGTGCAACTGTTACAAATAAGCCAAATATATAACTGATTGCGAAAGCCAATCCAAGCCCGATCGTAACAAGCTCATTTCTTAAGGTGGCTAAGAAGAGATAAGAAAGGGCAGATGAAATGATATTGATTATTAAGATGGAGATTACTTGAGTTCTGGTATCTTCAAATGCATTAAAACCACGGATCAAAATTAAATTGATTGAGAAGGCAACAAGCCCCAAACTTAGCGCCGAGAGTACGTAACCAATATATCGAGAATCCTCTAACGAAATACCAAAGTAGAGCACCTCTGTCATTAACGAACCAAAGAGCAGAAAAGCAACAGAGCTCGGGACTGTAACAACACCGCACATTCGAATAGCGCGAATTAACTGCTTTTTAACCTCTAAAGTATTCTTCTCAATTGCAAGTTTCGATAAGTGTGGCAAAAGCGCGGTCACAATAGAAATTGTCACAATAGAATACGGCAGCAACATAATGTAATAAGCGCTAGTAAATGGTGTGAAACCAACACCGGTTGCGATTCCAGCCTGCGCGCTTCTGACTGCAGCGCTAGTGGCTACATTTACAGTGATTAGATACCCGAGCTGGGAGATAAGTACGTAAACCAAGGTCCAACCAGCCAACGAGAAAGATTTACCAAGACCGGCAACTCCAAATATTGGCCGCAGACGAATTCCAGATCGTCTTACTACTGGGATTAAAATTAAAGCCTGCACCACGATTCCAAGAGTTGTTCCCCAACCGAGCAGCTGGATCTGTCCATCTGTTATGTTTTCGACCGATATGTTCTGTTGCATAATAAGAACGCCGGCGAAGATAGCTATCACAACTAAATTATTAGCGATTGGGGCCCACATCAGCGGAGCAAAAGAGCCACGGGCATTAGCTACCTGCCCGAGCATTGTAAATAGCCCTAAAAAGAATATCTGCGGAAGACAATATCTAGTGAATGCAACCGCGATCTCAAACTCTTTCTCAAAACCAGAGGTTGTGAATTCTGGAGCGTAAAGACGGACCAAGGCGGGAGCAAAAATCACTCCGATCAAAACGAGAAGCAAGAGAATGCCAGAAATAGTAGTAACTAGCCGAGATGCAAAACCATTTCCACCATCTTCATCCGAGAACGATCTTATAAGTTGCGGAACAAAGATTGCGGTTAGCGCACCACCAACCAACAAGTTATATAAAATATTTGGCATTGTATTTGCCACGTTGTAAGAGTCAGCTAATAAGGCAGTACCAAGAACTGCGACCGCTAAAATTGCGCGAAAGAATCCGGTAATTCGGGAGAGAATCGTTCCGATCGCCATAATGCCTGAGGCGCGAAAGAGATCATTGTTCTTCATTTCGCCCCCTTCGAATTCTGCGAATAGTTTGGGCCAGCGCAGCTACAAATAACAGAACCGCCGCGCCGATTGTGAAACCAGTTACCCTCGAATCAAAAAGAGCGACATTGATAGTCAGCCGAGAAGTCATGCCAACAACCACATTTTTGCTATTGGTAATTTCTGCGACAACCGCTGTTGCTCCAGGTGCGATAACCGTAAAAGGCATCGCTAATTGAGTTCGAGAGTTAGCAGGAATTTGTAGCGCTTCAATACTTGAGACCTGTATGCGCGAGTTAACTGGCATAAATTTAATATTTACAACTACTGGAACGCTAAAGTTGTTTATTACCGATACAGGTAATTTTCCACTTCTTGATGTTATTTGATATTTACCGCTCGTAATTCGCAAATCATTTAAAGTCTGCGCCACTGCGGCTTCCGCGCTATCTGAAAATATTTGTTGTTGATCTTTATTTAAAGTTGGATTTAGCAGAACAGCTAGTTTGGCGCGCTGGGCCTGTACTTCAGGTGCCTTAACTACTGTAGATAGATCTGTTAAAGCACGGCGGTTTAGAGTGTATTTCTGACGGAGTGGAATATTCAACCCTGACTTACCAGAGCTCCAAATAGCGCTATTTTCTGCCGAAATTCGCCGATTTAAATGAAAACTAACTCTCTCTATGCCGTAGTCATTATAAAGTCGGAGTTCACTCGGCGAAATCTTTTTTGCTAAAGCGATATCAGGATTTCCATAGGGCAAGGCAATTATCTGGTCACCAGAGGTTGCGAGCAGTAAGCGCGTTAACCACTCTTTAGCTATCGACTCACCAGCAGGTTCTAAATTATCTGCTAACTCATAACCATTTGCCATATCTGCGATCTGATCTAAAAGCGCCGCATCAATAATCCAAGTGCGAGGTTCAACCCGTTTTTTATTTAACGCCTTTCCTAAAGAACCAGTAGGCAATAAGTCGTTTGCCAATTCATCGTTTATAAAAGTTCCATCGAATAATTGATGAGGTTTGCCAACCAGATAGATGACGGAGTTATCGGCGGTAGCAGTTGGGAGGAAGCCAAATAGAAGAAAGATTGTCAAAGAGATAAATTTGAATTTCTTCACTTTGCGCTCAACTCAGTAGCTGCTTCAGTGCGAGCAATCAACTTCTTCTCATCTGGGTAGGCCAAACGTTCAACAATCTCAGATAAAGGAAACCAACCAACCTCATCTACTTCACTCTCTTGTGCAGCAAGCTTGCCGCCA
>JBIJCP010000100.1:0-4169 GCA_044344635.1 Candidatus Planktophila sp.
TGAACCGTTTTATGGATGCGCTTACCGCCGGCCATAAACCAGAAATCAATTACTCCTAGAGATCGTTCAACTACAGATTCAATTCCCGTCTCCTCAGCAACTTCGCGCAGCGCTGCTTGTTCGGGGGTCTCTCCTTCTTCGATATGCCCTTTAGGTAGCGACCATAAAATTCTCTTTCCGGATGAATCCTTATGATCAATACGGCCAATTAAGAGACCATTCTTTCCACTGTGATCAACCACCAATCCACCCGCTGAAACCTCATCAACTCTTTTGGCATAGCTCTTCGGGGCGGGTTTAGGAGATTTAGCCGCAGAACCGGCAGGCGAAACGGTTCCAGGGGCGGTCGTATCTTTTATAAGTGGGGCGCGATGTGCGGGGCGTTTGCGCCTGCGCTTCTTCTTCGTACCTTCGCTGCCCGCACCAGGTGCCGGGGTCATAGAGCAAGGGTACTGCTCTAATCTTATCTATTGTGACGAGTGCATTAGGAGCCGCAGGAGAAGTTGCGATCGCCTCGCTCATTGAACGAGCGCCTTTGGCGAGTTCACTTGCCCAGAGCTTTGCCGCGCAAGGATTCCGCCTCGCTCTCGTCGGTGGCCCAGTGCGCGATGCTTTGATAGGTCGCCTGGGAAATGATTTAGATTTCACAACAAATGCAAAACCTGAAGAGACAAAAAAGATTTTAAAAAACTGGGCGGATGATATTTGGGAGACTGGAATCGAATATGGAACCGTTGCAGGCAAGCGAGGCGATACAACGGTTGAAGTAACAACTTATCGAAGCGAAAGTTACGATCCGCAAAGCCGTAAACCTGAAGTCATGTACGGCGATAACATTTTAGGTGACCTATCCCGACGCGACTTTACAGTCAATGCAATGGCTCTTGAGTTAACAAGCAAAACCCCAGAATTTATCGATCCATACAATGGCTTGACCGATTTAGCGCAGAAGATAATTCGCACACCAACAACAGCAGAAAATTCCTTCTCTGATGACCCGCTGCGGATGATGAGAGCTGCGCGCTTTGCAAGCCAATTAGGTTTTGAAATTGCCCCAGATGTTCTGCAAGCCATGAAAGATATGGCGGGGAGAATTTCAATTATTTCAGCAGAACGAGTGCGCGATGAATTTATCAAGATATTGATGTCAACTAGACCTAGAATTGGAATAACTCTCCTGGTAGAAACCGGCCTTGCCGAAATTGTTCTGCCGGAGATTCCAAAGCTGCGGCTAGAAATTGATGAGCACCATCACCACAAAGATGTCTATGAACA
The DNA here is from genome assembly GCA_044344635.1 of Candidatus Planktophila sp. Classification (GTDB taxonomy): domain Bacteria; phylum Actinomycetota; class Actinomycetes; order Nanopelagicales; family Nanopelagicaceae; genus Planktophila. The sequence goes on from JBIJCP010000100.1 coordinate 1,276, forward strand.
TTCAATTACCGTTCTGGAGCAAGCGATCACCTTGGAAGATCGCCTCGGTGGACCTAATTTGATTATTCGCTTGGCTGCGTTGTTACACGATATCGGCAAGCCAAAGACGCGCAGCCTAATTGCCGGCGGTGGAGTTTCTTTCCACCACCACGAAATAGTTGGCGCACGATTAGCAAAATCAAGGCTAAAAGCGCTGCGCTTTGATGGCGAGACCATTGATGACGTAGAAACGCTGGTAGCGCTACACCTACGCTTTCACGGTTACGGAGATGGCGAGTGGACGGATTCTGCTGTGCGCAGATACGTTCGCGATGCTGGAGATTTATTAATTCATCTCCATGTTTTGACTCGCGCAGACTGCACAACGCGAAATTTAAAGAAGGCGGAGCGTTTAGCTAAGGTCTATGACAGTCTTGAAGCGCGCATCGATAAATTAATGGAGGAAGAAGAGCTTTCGAAGATTCGCCCTGATTTAGATGGAGCGCAAGTTATGGAGTTACTGCAGATCAAACCTTCGGCTGCAGTAGGTAAAGCTTTAGAATTTCTTTTAGAGCTACGTTTAGAGAATGGGCCCCTTGGTCAAGCGCGCGCCACAGAAGAGCTACTTACTTGGTGGAGCAAAGAAAACCCGTCCCCGAAGTAGCCGCAGCCCCGCAGTTAGATAAAGCGCTGAAACGATTAGCGGAACCAAGAAAGCATCCCCCGAATTAGGAAGTGCTAGCGCGGCAATTACTGCGCCTGAAACAATTGCACCATTAACAACTACGTCGTAAACAGAAAATACTCGCCCGCGATAAATGTCATCAATTTTTGATTGCACTAAGGCGTCATTGGTTACTTTTAAACTCTGGCCAAATAAAGCTGTGGCAAAAGCGGCACAAGCCAAGGTCACAGGTGTGCGGGTAAAGACAAGAAAGAGTGGCCCCAAAGTACTTGCAATCATCGCAAATCTCATCCAGCGATGTCGCCCCACCTTACTTACTCCATATGGTGCAATAACTGCGCCAACTACGAAACCAAAGGCTGCGATGCTAAGAGTAAAACTCAATCCAGCAAGTCCAGCTTCATTATCTGCCGGATCATGGAAAGTATTTCTCTCAAGCAACAAAGCGATCAAAGTAAGCGCGGTCATCCCACCACGATGCACCGCAATAGCAGCGATGCCGCGAGCAGCATCAGTATGTTGGCGCAGAAACTTGATTCCTTCGCGCATCTCAATTAAACCTTGTGAAAAACTGGCGTTCTTAATCTCGTGATCGAGCGGTCCGATCTCACGCTTTTTCAGAGTTGCTGCAAAGAGCGCTGCCAAAAGGTAACCGGATGCTCCAAATAAAATAATGTATCCATCAGCGTGATCTGCCGTTGTTGTGCCATCAAGTAAGCGGCGCAGACCTAACCCAAGACCGCCACCCAGAACCACAAAGACAGAACCTCCCGTTACCGCCAAAGCGTTCGCGGTAATTAAAGATTTACTTTCAATCATCAAAGGTATTCCGGCAGAAAGTCCGGCGAGAATTAAACGGTTAACACCAAATGCCACCAAGACAAATATAGTTAATTCGATCCCGGTCCTACCTTCAAAGATTAAGAGCGAAACCACCGTGAGAGTTAGCGTGCGGGTTAGATTTGCATATGCAATCGCCCGTTGCCTAGAAACGCGATCTAAAATAGTTCCAACGAAGGGGCCAACGATTGAATACGGAAGCAGAACTACTGCAAACGCTAAGGCCGCACTTAAAGCGTCGGCTTGGCGTTCGGGCGAGAAGATAACGAAAGAGGCTAGCGCGCTTTGAAAAATACCATCGGTCATTTGACCAGTCCAGCGAACACGTAACAATCGCGAAAATTTGCGATTTGTTAAGAGTTGCCAAACATTCATAGTTAAAGGGTAGTCGGGCGAAGTACTCAAAAGGGGTTTATCCTTCTCCTACTATGAAATCTAAGAGATCGTTCATCGATTATTCACTCGATAAGCGCGCCACCTTACTGGCGCTATTTCGTGGGGTTGTCGATGCCTGTGATGCTGATCCATATTTGATTCGGGCAGCTAAATACCACGGCGAGAAAACGTCTCGTAAATGTCCGGTCTGCAAGAAAGATTCATTGGTAGAACTTCGCTACACATTTGGTGATCAATTAGGGCAATTCTCAGGTCGCATTAAGACGGAAATCGAATTACTCGAAATGGAGAAAGAGTTTGGAGAATTTGCCGTCTATATCGTTGAAGTCTGCCGCGATTGCTCCTGGAACCATTTATGCGCTTCCTATCTTCTGGGGGATGGATCGGAGAGAAAGCCACCCCGTAAGGTGCGCACCCTGGAAGATGAAGATTGGGTTAAAGGGTAACCTTCAGAAATGATCCGCCGCAGGCTTATTCGCGCCGCCATTTTCCTAGCCGGCTTTGGCTTTATCGCTGGGTCAACCCTCTTTGCCTTCGCCTGGTTTACCGTCTCCATTCCGGATCCAAATGCTTATGTAAATAGCCAAGCCACGATTATTCAATATTCAAATGGAGAAGAGATCGGTCGTATCGGCTCGCAGAACCGACAAATTCTCCCGCTTGCAAAAATTCCAATGGATCTGCGCAACGCGGTGATGGCAGCCGAAGACCGTAATTTTTATTCAAACAAGGCATTTAGCGTTACGGGTATCGCTCGCGCGCTAATAAATAATTTAAAGTCGGGAGATCTAACCGGTGAAGGTGGTTCAACCATCACCCAGCAATATGCCAAGACCGCTTTCTTATCTCCGAGCCGGACTATCCAGCGAAAAATTAGAGAGTTAGTAATCTCTTTAAAGTTAGAGAATTCACTTTCAAAAGATCAAATTCTAGAGAATTATCTAAACACTATTTACTTTGGCCGAGGTTCTTATGGTGTGCAAACTGCCGCCCA
>JBIJCP010000046.1:0-8463 GCA_044344635.1 Candidatus Planktophila sp.
GCCCGTTGATTCAATAACGATATCGGCTTTGACTGATGCCCATGGAAGATTTGCGGGGTCACGATCTGCGAAGACCTTTATCGTCTTTCCACCAACGGTAAGTGTGTCTTCTGTATGAGTAACTTCAAGACCAAGACGTCCCAAGATGGAGTCGTACTTCAATAAATGCGCCAAAGTGGCGTTATCGGTTAGATCGTTGATAGCAACGATATTGATATTTGGGTTGGTGAGTGCGGCGCGGAAGAAGTTACGGCCAATTCGACCAAATCCATTAATTCCAACATTAATCACGTGAAAACCTCGCTTTAAAAGTGTAAGGACCCGCTACTGGAGCGCCTTGAAATTCAAGATTTGAAAGCCAAATTTCGAAAACCAAGAGATGCACACCAGATGGGTATACGGCAATGAAAATGCCACATCGTTGGGGTCGTTGCTAACCTTACCATTATCAACGAGGTACTTAAGCGTAAGCCAGATATTCTTCACGCGTATTGGCTGAGTAAAGCTGATTAATTAAGTAAATCTGGCGAAAGTCCCGCTTCCGTATCGGGAATTCCGAGTTCGCCGGCGCGCTTATCAGCCATCGCTAAGAGTCTACGAATCCGTCCAGCGATTGCATCTTTAGTCATGGGTGGCGTTGCGAGTGAGCCCAGTTCTTCCAAGCTTGCTTGGCCGTGGCTTATTCGTAACTCGCCAGCCTCTTTTAAGTGATCAGGAATAGTTGGACCTAATATCTCAAGTGCGCGTTGTACGCGAGCGGACGCCGCTACTGCAGCGCGCGCGGAGCGGCGCAGATTTGCATCATCAAAATTTGCAAGGCGGTTAGCGGTTGCACGCACCTCACGACGCATGCGCCGCTCTTCCCAGGCCAATACGCTTTCGTGCGCACCTAAACGAGTTAGCAGAACTCCGATCGCATCTCCATCACGGATTACCACTCGATCAACGCCACGCACTTCACGAGCCTTTGCGGTAATACCCAAACGTCTAGCTGCACCAACCAGAGCCAGCGCCGCTTCAGGTCCCGGGCAGGTAATTTCTAGTGAAGAGGAGCGACCAGGTTCAGTGAGAGAACCATGCGCAATGAAAGCACCACGCCACGCCGCTTCGGCATCGCAGATATTTGCTGCGACAACTTGTGGTGGCAAGCCTCGAACTGGTCTTCCGTTGCTATCGATCAAGCCTGTCTGGCGCGCCAGCGCATCTCCGGCTTCATTCACGCGGACAACGTATCGGCTGCCTTTGCGGAGTCCACTGGAAGATAAGACAGCTAAATCGCTATCGTGTCCATAAATATCTGCGATATCTTTCTTAAGGCGTCGCGCGCTCTGTGAGGTATCAAGTTCAACTTCAATTACAACTTTCCCAGTTGCGATATGTAAGCCGCCAGCAAAGCGCAGAAGTGAAGAGACCTCCGCTTTACGGCAACAAGGTTTGGTAACTGAGAGACGACTTAGCTCGTCCTTAACTGCTGCAGTCATTGCCATGGGCTTATCCAATCAGGGTTTTGCCGGCGATGTGTGCCAAAAGCGAGGTTAATTTTTTAGAGCTGTGATGAATATGCGTTGCGCTATCCTGCAGATCGGCGACGACTAACTCTCCACCTGTACTTGAAAGATTCTCTTCCACCTCCCCAACCTGAATATCAAGGCTGGAATCTGCAATTAAGTAATCAAATTTTAACCCCGGGGCATACTCCTGCAATATTTTTATATGTTCGAGCGGGGTGTACCCAGCATATTCGCCTGGCTCAAAATTTTGACCGGTAACGCTCGCCGAATCAAGATTGAGAATTAGTAATTTCTTCGCGCTTGATTTAACAATCGCGTCGCGTTGTTTAGGAACCAGTAAATGTGGCAGAACACTTGAGAACCAAGATCCTGGACCCATCACGATCCAATCCGCATCGGTGATTGCCGCTAAAGCCACTTCGTGTGCAGCAGGATTTTCAGGGTGAAGTCGCAAAGACTCTAAACGCCCTTTCGCTGTCGCCACTTCTACTTGGCCTTTAACAATAAATCTTCCGGTGGAATTAACGAAAGTTCCTTCAATATCTAGCGGCTCTTTCGACATTGGTAAGACGCGACCAATCACCTTCAAAAGCGAGCCCACACGATCTAAACCAGCGACGGGATCTTCGCCCATATCCCAGAGGGCGGCCAACAGTAGATTCCCAACTGCATGACCATCTAATGGACCTCCGCTGGTGAATCGATATTGCATAATCTCTGCCCAGCTACGTCCCCAGTCGTCATCTGCGCAGAGCGCAGCTAAAGCCATCCGTAAATCACCTGGCGGAATAATCGAAAATTCATCGCGCAGCCGTCCGCTCGAACCACCGTTATCTGCGACGGTAACAATCGCAGTTATATTCGAAGTGATTCCGCGCAGAGCAGATAACGTGGCTGCTAAACCGTGGCCGCCACCTAGAGCAACTACTCGAAGGCTGCGCTCACTCATTCACGACCAACATCGCGATGGGTTGCGTGAGCCGATATTTCAATTTCACTTGGATCAGATGACAATTGTTTAGCAATCTCTGCAGCGACTGCGACGCTGCGATGTTTTCCACCAGTACACCCAATCGCGATGGTTACATACTTCTTGCCTTCGCGCAGGTATCCCGGCATCATCTGACGAATAACCGAAACATAGCTCTTAACGAATGCGCTCACGCCTTCACTACTTAAAACTTTCTCTGAAACTTCGTGGCTCAGACCGGTTAGTGGACGTAGCTCAGGAATCCAATGGGGATTTGGGATGAAGCGACAATCCAATAAAAGATCAGCATCTACAGGTATCCCATACTTGTAACCAAATGACAGTACATTGATGCGGATGGCATTTAGCATCCCTGCAGAGAAAATTTCTCCTACCCGCTTTTCTAGTTGATGAACATTGAGGTTCGAAGTGTCAATTACTACATCTGCTTGAGAGCGGAGATCCTCAAGTTTGACCCGTTCACGTTCAATGCCATCGACGATACGATCTTTACCTTGAAGGGGGTGTGGGCGACGAGTGGATTCAAAACGTTGCACCAACGATTGATCGGTTGCATCTAGAAAAAGCAAGCGATAAGCAACTCCATCAGTTGCCAGGGTTTGTAGAGAGTTATTTAGCGCATCGAAGAATTTGCCGCCGCGTACATCTACTACAGCAGCAAGAGATGTAATATCTGAACTCTTCGTTTGTGTTGCAAGTTCTGGCAATAAGGCCGGGGGCAAATTATCTACGACATACCAACCCAGATCCTCTAGCGCGTGAGCGACGGTAGATCTTCCAGCACCAGACATACCCGTGACGATCAATAACTCTTTGGTAGCCATGGCTATATTCTGCCTGCACTGTCAAGGACCGCTGAATTCACAGAATCTCCCCCGTCTGCATATCAACGCCCTGCGCCTGCGCGTTCTCACGCTGCCGCTGCAGATGCTCGAAGATAACTTCGGCGATCTTTTCACCAATCCCTGGAGTAAGTGCTAACTCGATCAAACTCGCTTTACGTAGAGCAGCAACCGATCCAAAACGTTCCAGAAGCGCGGCGCGGCGAGATCGGCCCATCTGTGGAATCTCATCAAGAACTGATTCCAGCATTACCTTGGATCGGCGCGATCTGTGGAAGGTAATTGCAAAACGATGTGCTTCATCACGAATGCGTTGAAGTAAATACATGCCTTCGCTGGTGCGTGGCAAAATTAGTGGATCAGAGTTATCTGGCATCCAGACTTCTTCTAGGCGCTTGGCAAGTCCGCATAGGGCAACATCCTTGATCCCTAACTCATTGAGAGCGCGTTGGGCAGCGGCAACCTGTGGCGCGCCACCATCAACAACAATTAATTGTGGCGGGTATGAGAATTTGCTTAACCTACCTCCGATCTCTGCAACATCTGATTCATCCGCAGCGCGCTCATTAAGGAAACGTTTCATACGTCTAGTAATCACCTGGTGCATCGCACGGGTGTCATCAGATGCCGTGCTGGTGTCAATGATGAATCGACGATACTCGCTCTTCTTAGCTAGTCCATCCTCAAATACGACCATTGAGGCAACCACTGAAGTTCCCGAGATATTTGAAATATCAAAACACTCTATCCGCAACGGGGTTCGTGGCAACTGCAAATGTTCTTCGATCTCTAGGAGCGCTTTACCACTAACCGCTGCATCGGTGGCTCGCTTACTTAAGAATTGAATTAAGGCGTAATGTGCATTGCGATCGACGGTTTGCAAGAGTTCGACCTTTTCACCTCTTTGCGGAACCTTTATTGCAACCTTTGCCCCACGCAGGCCGCTCAACCATTCTTCGAGTGCCATTTGATCGCTCGGAGCGCGATTAAGGAAAATCTCACTAGGAATATCGGCGGGCGCTGCTCCGTTGTAGATCGAGAAGAAGAGTGATGCGACTTGATCATCACCCTCAAGAGCGCGTTCTTGATAGACGATCCAAGATCTAGATCCTTTTATTGAACCTCGGCGCACCATAAATATCGAACCAGCTGCGTGCAAGCCCTCTTCGTGAATTGCGATGAAATCGCCATCTAAATCATCTGAGAGATTTCCTTGTGTAGAGCGCTGGGCTTTTTCAAAAGATTCAATTTGATCACGTATGCGCGCCGCGCGTTCGAATTCTTCACGGCTAGCCGCGAGTTCCATCTCTTCGCGCAGATTGGGAAGAATATCTTCCATCCCCGCCTCCATAAAGGAATCTAGCTTGACGGCAATTTCACGATGTTCCTCTGGAGTTACCCAACCCACGCAAGGTGCAGCACACTTTCCGATATCCCCCAATAAACATTGGCGCTTACTGCGCTGAGCTCGCTTAAAGTTACCCTCACTGCAAGATCGCACCGGAAAGACCTTCAGTAGAACCTCGTAGGTGTTACGCAGCGCCCACGCATTTGTGTAGGGACCAAAGTATTTAAGGCCAGTGCGTTTCTCATTGCGGGTTATGAAGATACGAGGAAACTCATCTTGCATTGAGATCGCCAAATATGGATAGGATTTATCATCTTTAAATTGAACGTTATAAGTTGGCTGATACTGCTTAATCCAAGAAAATTCCAGAGCGAGTGCCTCTAGCTCTGTCCCAACGATCGTCCAATCAACTCGGACTGCTTCGTGAACCATGCGGTGGGTCTTACGGGCTAGATTTGCACCAAAGTATGTCGTTAAGCGATTCTTGAGATTTTTAGCTTTGCCAACGTATATGACTTTATCTTTTCCATTGTAGAAGCGATAAACGCCAGGAAGTTCTGGGATCTCCTTGGGGCGATAACTTGCAGGATCAGACATTTACTTCACTGCAGCTTTTTTCTTCACCGACGCACGATTGCCCGCCAAAATCTCTGCCAAATAGTGACCGGTATAGCTCGCCTTAATCTCGGCCACTTCTTCTGGGGTTCCTTCAGCGACAACTGTGCCGCCACGGAATCCGCCTTCAGGCCCCATATCGATAACCCAGTCTGAAGATTTAACAACATCGAGATTATGTTCAATCACAACAACGGTATTGCCAGTATCTACTAAGCGGTTGAGAACCGTTAATAACTTGTTCACATCTTCGAAGTGCAACCCTGTTGTTGGCTCGTCTAAGACATAGATCGTTCGGCCAGTTGAGCGTCGTTGTAGTTCAGTTGCTAGCTTGACTCGCTGCGCCTCACCGCCGGAGAGAGTTGGTGCGGATTGACCTAATCGAACATAGCCAAGACCGACATCATTGAGCGTTTTCAAGTAACGCGCAATCGCTGGAACCGATTCAAAGAAGCCACTCGCCTCTTCGATCGGCATATCTAGTACCTCTGCAATTGTCTTGCCCTTGTAGTGCACTTCCAAAGTTTCACGGTTATACCGAGCACCGTGGCAGATTTCGCACGGCACATATACATCCGGTAAAAAGTTCATCTCGATTGTGATCGTTCCATCACCTGAACAGTTCTCGCAGCGACCGCCCTTTACATTGAAAGAGAACCGTCCCTGTTGGTACCCACGAATCTTTGCTTCACTGGTCTCAGCAAAGAGAGCACGAATCTTGTCGAAGACGCCTGTGTATGTTGCAGGATTTGAGCGCGGTGTGCGTCCGATCGGAGATTGATCAACGTGCACGACTTTATCTAGTAACTCAATACCTGTGACAGTGCGGTGACGACCCGGAACTAAGCGCGCCCCGTTAAGTTTGTTTGCCAGAACGGTATATAGAATCTCATTTATTAGCGTTGACTTACCTGATCCACTAACACCCGTAACTGAGACGAATACACCTAAGGGAATTTCCACTTCAATATCTTTAAGGTTATTCTCTTTTGCGCCCTTTATGACAAGTCTACGTTTCGGATCTAATGGACGACGCTTCTTGGGAATCTCTATTGATTTACGACCCGAGAGATACGCCCCTGTAATCGATTCCTTAGAAGCGATTAGATCCTCGTAACTTCCAGATACAACAATTTTGCCGCCATGTTCGCCCGCGCCGGGTCCGATATCAACAATCCAATCGGCAGTTCGAATTGTCTCTTCATCGTGCTCCACGACAATCAAGGTGTTGCCTAAGTCGCGCAGGCGAGTAAGGGTTTCAATTAACCGCTTGTTATCTCTTTGGTGTAATCCGATGGAAGGTTCATCAAGTACATAAAGGACACCGACGAGTCCGCTGCCGATCTGCGTAGCGAGACGAATTCGCTGCGCTTCACCGCCAGATAAAGATCCGGCTGGGCGAGCTAGAGATAGATAATCAAGCCCAACGTCTAGCAAGAAGCCGAGGCGAGCATTTACCTCTTTCATTACACGTTCAGCGATCTGTGCCTCACGCTTATTGAGTTTGATCTGCTTCAAGAAAGTTGCGCAATCTGCGATGGAAAGTTCGCAAATTTCTGAAATATTTTTCCCATCGATAGTCACCGCGAGGACTTCAGGTTTTAGTCGCGCGCCATTGCATCTCTCACAAGAAATTTCACGCATATAGGCTTCGTATTTATCACGACTGTAATCGCTATCGGTCTCTTCGTGGCGGCGATGAATAAAGGGAATCACCCCTTCAAAGCCAGTTGTGTAATTTCGGGCTCCGTAACGTCCCTTGTACTTCATTTTGATCTCATACTCGTACCCGTTAAGGATCGCATCACGAGCTTTTACCGAGATCTTCTTCCAGGGTAGATCGAGTGAGAATGGTAAATCTTTAGCCAGAGCTTCTAATAAGCGTAAGAAGTAATCTGAAGACTGCCCCCCAGACCAAGGGGCAATTGCTCCGTCATTAATTGATATTGAATCATCGGGAATGATCAGATCAATATCCACCTCTTTCTTGGTGCCAATACCCGAACACTCAGCGCATGCGCCAAAGGGTGAGTTAAATGAAAAAGAGCGAGGTTCGAGCTCTTCAAAAGAGAGTTCGCAATCGTGGCAGGCGAGATGCTCGCTATAAGTGCGTTCTTTATCAGCGCCCTTGGCATCAACAAAATCAAGAACCACGATTCCGGATGAAAGTCTTAGTGCAGTTTCAATCGAGTCAGTCAGGCGAGTCTTACTCTCTTCTTTGGCCGTTAAGCGGTCAATCACGACTTCTATCGTGTGCTTTTCCTGCTTCTTTAACTTTGGTGCATCGACAAGTTGGATAACTTCTCCGTCGATTCGCGCACGAGAGTATCCCTGAGTAATTAGATCGCTGAAGAGTTCGACGAACTCACCTTTCCGTGCCCTGATAACCGGAGCCAGAACTTGGAATTTAGTTGTGGGAGGTAGTTCAAGAATTTGATCCACAATTTGCTGTGGCGATTGGCGGGTAACTGCTTTTCCGCAGTTGGGGCAATGTGGTCGACCAGCGCGCGCAAAGAGCAGACGCAAGTAGTCATATACCTCAGTAATAGTTCCGACCGTAGATCTAGGGTTTCGGTTAGTTGATTTCTGATCAATTGAAACCGCTGGAGATAGACCTTCAATGAAGTCAACATCTGGCTTATCCATCTGGCCCAAGAATTGACGCGCATAGGCTGAAAGTGACTCAACATAGCGACGCTGCCCCTCGGCAAAGATCGTGTCAAAGGCGAGAGATGATTTACCAGAGCCAGATAGCCCAGTAAAGACAACTAAGGCATCGCGTGGAAGTTCAATCGAAACATTCTTAAGGTTATGTTCGCGCGCTCCGCGCACTACCAACTTATCGATGCTCAAACTCCGGCCTCTTCCATCATTCGCAGCTCTTTCTTCAGCAATTTGATTTCATCACGTAGACGCCCAGCGACTTCAAATTGCAACTCAGCTGCTGCGTTCTTCATCTGATCGGTGAGCGAGCCTATCAACGCAATCAGGTCCTTGCGCGGCAAAGAAGTGGAACCTTTATCGAAAAGTCCCGAGGATGAGGCCAACTTCTTCGCTCCACCCTTTTCGTGAGATAGCAGCTCTTCGGTATCTTCGCTCTCGCGATTGATTTGATCTGTTATATCGGCGATCTTCTTGCGAAGCGGCTGCGGATCG
>JBIJCP010000047.1:0-8304 GCA_044344635.1 Candidatus Planktophila sp.
CCGCCGATTCCGATCATTGGAATTCGATCGCGGTATCCACCCCAAAGTCGCCAAAGTGGTTGACCGGAAATCTTTCCAAAGCCATCCCAGACCGCGCTATCGATACACGCAATTGCCTGCATTGGCATAGCGCGATTGCGAAGTTGATCAAGCGTTACTGGAATCATTGCGTGCCAGATCTTCTCGACCTGGCGGATATCCATTCCGGTAATTAGCGGCGCAATTTCATCATGGATAATCCCCAGAATAATATCTTGCTCTTCATCTGTATCAGCGTTGTAGCTCTGTCCGACTACTCCATCAGAAGTATGAATTCTGGTAATAATGGTGCAACGGTTTCGCATCTTGTAATACGAACCTTTGTAAATATGCTTAAGCGGAACGCGAAGCGGGATCGTCTCAATACGCTCAATCTTAGACATGCTTCGCCGCCTTACTCTAGAACAGCGATTACATCGCCTGTAGTTATCTCAGCATCAATTGCAAATCTCAACTCTGTGATTTTTCCTGAGGCAGGGGAGGGAACTGTAAGCTGGGCTTTATCAGTCTCCACTTCTAAGAGATCTTCACCCTCATTAACCATATCTCCGACAGCTTTTAGCCAAGAAACCAGGTAAACCGAATCTACAGTTTCGGCAACTCGTGGCATGGTGATTTCGATACTCATTTATTGACTAACCTTTCTGCTCCAGATATTTTCGAACATGTTTTTAACTGTTGGCTCAGGGGCGGCCTGACACAATGCGACAGTTGCTTCAATCTCTTTCGCTTTACGCGCCTTCATATCAGCAACTTGTGCATCGGTCATCTTGCCGATCTTCTTAGCCCGTTCTTCTAAAAGCAGCAGCGGATCGCGAGATTTCCAAGAATCAAGCTCACCTTCTGGACGATAGAGCGCTTGATCTGCACGTGAGTGACCGGCAAAGCGATAAGTCTTTGCTTCTATCAAGGTAGGTCCACCACCAGAACGCGCACGATCAACAGCTGATTGAACTCCTTCTCGAACTACATCTATATCCATGCCATCGAGTGCGAAATGTGGCATCGCATAGCTTTCGGCACGGATATGTAGATCTTCAATCGGAGTAGTCAGATTGATACGGCTATATTCAGCGTAAACATTGTTATCGCAGATAAAGACAACTGGGAGTTTCCAGATTGCCGCCAGGTTAAGCGTTTCGTGGAATGCACCAATATTTGTTGCGCCATCACCAAAAATAGCAACTGCAACTCGGTCATTGCCTTGCACCTGAAATGCAAGCGCTGCGCCAGCTGCGATTGGCATACCGCCACCAATGATTGCAGATGTTGGTAGAAGTCCTAGTTCGAGATCGCAAAGGTGCATTGATCCACCGAGGCCACCGCAACATCCAGTTGCTTTACCCATAATTTCCGACATTGCAGACGCTGGCGTAAGGCCGAGAGCAAGTGCAATACCGTGGCTTCGATAAGTTGCAGAGACCGGATCATCTGTGCGAAGAACGCTAGCAAGTCCAATTGCTAACGCTTCTTGTCCGTTACAGAGGTGGGTTGTGCCTCTGATCGTTCCTGATGCAAAGAGAGCATTGATTTGATTTTCAAATTCACGGATCTCAATTGCACGTTCAAACTGAGCAATCGGATCGTTCTGAATTGCTTTACGTCGCTCTAAACCTTTACTCATCTTAGAAACCCTCCCGAGTCCACCACGGTTGTGGCGCTTTACCTGTCGCCATCAATTGATCAATTTGATAGTTAACTTCCGTTGGGTTTGGCAGGAAGCGCTCTTCTAATCCGCCATTGTAAGGAACCGGAACATTTGGGCAGGTGATACGAATTGGTGCAGCTTTTAGATCCCCGAAGAATTCCCCGATGACAGCTGCCACGATCTCAGAACCCCAGCCGCCACTTTCTGGCTGCTCTTCAACTACAACTAATCGCCCAGTCTTCTTTACGGATTCAAATACCGTTTTCTTATCCCAAGGAACAATGGTGCAAAGATCAACAATTTCGATATCAAAGCCGCTAGTTGCTGCCGCTTGGCGCGCAACGTTTGTCATCTGACCCAAGGCAACGATAGTTAAATCTTTTCCAGGCTTTACTACTCTGGCCTTGCCAATCTCCATTTTCAGATTGGTATCAACTTCACCACGCTCGGCGTAAGCAACTCTTGGCTCGAGGAACATCACCGGATCTGGATCCTGAATCGCAGCGCGTAAGAGACTATATGCGCTCTGTGAATCACTTGGTGATAAAACTTTTAGACCTGGAGTAGCTGCAACCCAGTTTTCAAGTGTCTGTGAATGTTGACAACCAAACCCAAGCCCACCACCGACAGATGCACGTACTACCATTGGTACAGAGAGCTTGCCGCTACTTAGGTAACGCATCTTGGCGCCTTCAGTTACGAGTTGATCGAGTGCGACTCCGAGAAATTCCATAAACATAATTTCAATAACTGGCTTCAAACCCATTGTCGCTGCGCCAACTGCAGCGCCGGTAAATGCCATTTCGGAGATTGGAGTATCTCGAACACGAATTGGCCCAAACTCTTCCAAGAGTCCTTCACTTGTTTTAAATGGCCCTTCAGCTGCTGCAATATCTTCGCCGAAGACAATCACCGTTGGATCGGTGCGCATCTCATCTGCGATAGCTGTTGCAATTGCCTGCCTAACACGCATTGCTGGCATTACGCCCCCCTTGAAAAAGTCGCTAGAAATCATTACTGGAAACGATTGCTATAGTATGGGCGTACCAGACGCAAGTCAATGTTGAGAGCCAAGATTTCGATATATGAGAGCGAGTTATAAGTGAGCAAAGATCAGCCACTTTCAGAGCTACCTTTGGCAGGTATTACCGTTCTTGATGCAACATCAAATATCGCAGGGCCATTCGGCGGGGCAATCCTTGGAGATCTTGGCGCGCAAGTGATAAAGATTGAAACTCCCGCAGCTGATGCGGCGCGAACTATGTCTCCAGTTGAAGGTGATCGTTCTGCATACTTTCACGTGGTTAACCGAAATAAAACTGCCGTAACAATCGATTTAAAAAGTGAATCAGGGCGTTTGTTCCTGGATAATTTGCTGGATACCGCCGATGTTTTACTGACCAACTTCCTTCCTGAGAAATTAGCCGAGTATCACCTGACTCCAGATGAGTTAATGGCAAAGCGACCAGGGCTGATTATTGGAAATCTCTCATCTTATGGTTCAGAAGGACCATCTCGACATTTTCCTGGCTATGACGCAACCGTGCAGGCCAGAACCGGAATTATGCAGGTAACGGGAGAGCGCAATGGAGAGCCAGTGCGTACTGGAATTTCTGTCCTAGATGTTGGCGGCGGAACCTGGCTTGCCCTAGGCATTCTGGCAGCGCTGATCAAGCGCGCCAAGACTGGTGCGGGAAGCGTTATCGAAACTTCACTTTATGAGACCGGAGTCTCTTGGGTGAGCTACCACCTCTCCGCATTTCAAGTAACCAACGCTCCCTCAATTAGATCGGGCAGTGGCCATCCAGCGTTTGCACCTTATGGGTTATTTAAAACTAGCGATGGCGAAATCATGATTGGCGTTGGCAACAATGTGATCTTCGCACGACTGTGTGCGGTGATAAATCGTGAAGATCTAGTAAGAGATGAAAAGTTTAAAGAGAATGTAGATCGCGTGAAGAATAACGCCGAGTTGGAAGTTGAAATTGAGCGGGTTCTTATCGAAAAGAGTTCCAAGCACTGGGTTGAACTCTTGGCAGCAAGTGGCGTGCCGGCAGATCACTTGGCGCTTCCTGAAGATCTATTAAACGACCCACAAGCGGCAGCGCTAGATATTCTAGTTGATTACCCAGATCCAACTTCAAAGGTCAATAAGATTCCTGGCCTTCCATTTAGAATCGATGGAAAACGTCCGGGAATTAGAAACCCTGCTCCGCATAAGGACCAGAGTTAACTTCTATTTAGCCCTTAAGTGATTTCTTCATCAGGCGAATACAGTTTTCAACGATCGAGGTAAACGAACCTTTTCCATAAGGTGGTTGCCAGGCTTGATAAAGATTGTGATCGCATAACTCTTCTCGCACGATGTAACCAATCGCTGAGTAATTAACATCAGTTACTGCTACTACGCCATAGCCCGGAAAAGCGGCTCGTACTTCCTGCTGCCAAGCAACATCTATCTCGCAGGAAATGCCAACAAAGATAATGTTTCCAAAGCGCCACGCAAAGACTTGCGTTGGGATCTCACCTTTTCCTTGGGTGAAGTTGGCGATGGTCCGCTTACGAAGCAAGCGCTCTCTGATTCTGAAATCACTTTCATTGGCGAGCTCTTTATCTAACTCGGCGACTCCTGGCCAATCCTTTGAAGGCAATCCCACCGTCTCGAAATTAATAGCGCTCTCGCTTGGAATTTCATAAGGACGAGGCTCCCAGTATGCAAGGGGCGCGCCTGATTCAATCGGCTTTATATATTCAAGGCGATGACCTGCCGGATACATTCCAAGTAGCGTTGAGTAGGCAGCATGTCCGAGTTGCTGGCCGTAACGATCTGCCACAGATGTATCTGCAACATATTGATAAGCCGGCGCTAAATCTCCGGATGCGCCTTGCAAGAAGAGGCAGATCGCCCCATCAGTATTTGCCTCCATTACATCGCGCATACCGCCGATATAGTCTGGTGAAACCAAACGATTATCTCCACCAAGTGTTGTTGGGTGGCAGGCGTAATTTACAACTGTCGCCTTAATTGAATTATCGCTGACTCGAGTAACTCTTCCAACCATTACCGTGTCATCTGTAATTGACTTATTACTTGGGTTATATCCAGTTAGGTAGCGCGTTGGATTTGCTGGGTCTGCTAAGTTGCGATTCTTTGCTAGATCACAACGTCCATCTTTAAAGGTGATAAAGCAATCTTCGGAAGTCTCAATCGCTTCGCGCGATGCTTCCAATATCGCACCTTTCATTAACTCTAAATATCCTTCGATCAAATCTCCACCAGGAAATTGAGCACGGCTGCGATATGGCCAAGGAGCGCCGTGAGTATGTGAAGATGCGAGCATTAAATTAGAGATCGGGATACTGAGATCTTTAACTACGCTCTCGCGAATCCACTCATCTTCCAAGCCAGTTAGATCACCACTTGTCCCAAGATCGAGTGCGACGATGACTGTTGGTTTGGCACCAGCTTGTGGAGTAATTGCTAGCGCGGTTGCATAAATTGGCTTGTGAGTACCTCTAGAACTTCCATCGTGGGTAGAAAATCCCCAGACCGGACCGTAAATACCAAATGGGGGAGTGATATCTCGTCTGGCAACACCGATTTGCGCTCGCGCTTCGTGAGGTTGGTCAATTAGATTTGAATCTAAATTTCCCACTGGTGATTCATCAAGCAACTTGCTATCCAACGGCGCGCTCTTCATAAATTACTCACAATCTCGATCGGTTCGGTGTTTCTTTAGCTCTTCTCTTTATTTCTCTATTCTCAGATAGATTTCCTTGACCTGATGAAGAAAGAATAGGAAGATTACGGATTAAAATCAATAAGAATTTAACTAACTAAGAGATTGCGGGAAGATTAATGAGCGCCTTTAAAATCAAGGGTAATCGCGTAGTAATCACTGGTGGCGCAGGCGGTATCGGAAGCGCCCTGGTTAAAGGTTTCATAGATGCTGGATCAGAAGTCCTTGTTTCAGCAAGAGAAGCATCTCAGTTTGAAGCGCTCAAAGAATTTCTAACTGCAAATAACTCTACTACCGCAAAACTTCATTACGTACTTGCAGATTTTGCTGACCCAAAACAGTGCGCCGCTTTTATAGATAAGGCCAGAAGCGCGCTGGGCGGGATTGATATCTTGGTAATTGCGCACGGTGGCGTTAAGCCTGGCCCAGCAGTTGATACCAGCGATGAGGTTTGGATGGAGCAGATCCAGATCAACCTATCTTCTTACTTCCAATTAGCTAAAGCTGCAGTAGGTGAGATGATCGAGAGAGGTAGCGGCAAGATCATCACCTTCGCCTCAATGCTCACCTTCCAAGGCGGACTCAACGCTTCAACTTATGCCGCTGCAAAGGGTGGAGTGGGGCAGATGACGAAAGCGCTCTCGAATGAATGGGCAAAATCTGGCGTCAACGTTAATGCGATCGCCCCGGGATATATCAAGACCAAACTCAATAAACATATCTGGACCGACCCAATTCGTAATGATCAGATCCTGAGCCGCCTTACATCTGGGCGCTGGGGTGTACCAGAAGATATGGTCGGACCAACGCTATTTCTTGCATCAGAAGCATCTGACTATATGCACGGTGTCATCTTGCCGGTAGATGGCGGATGGCTCTCTCGATGAGTGGTGTGAGATTTGGAATCGATAGCTTCTCTTTCCATCGTTTCTTTGGCGAGAACTCAAAGTGGGAAGTTCCCGCTGATAGAAAGTGGAGCACTAAAGATTTCATTGATTTTGCCCGCGAACACCATCTTGATTTGATCACCCTGCAGACCGCTTACTTAGATTTAAGTGATGAGCAGACGCTTGCCGAGATAAAGCGCTGGAAGAGCGAGAAGGAAAATTACCTCGCCTTCACCTGGGGCCACCCAAATGGCTTTGATGGCGGCAAGAATCTAGATGCTTTCAAGAGCGCTACACAGTGGCTAGAACGATCTGCCGAATTCGAGTTAGAACAGATGCGAATTGTCTTTGGAAATCATTTTAACTTTGATGAGGCTCCCCGTATTCGGATGGAGCGATTGGGCGCACACCTTGAATTACTCGTACAGCGCGCTCGCCAGTTGGGTGTGCGACTTTCAGTAGAAAACCACGCTGACTTTAACGTTCCGGTCTTATTGGAAATGATCAACGGTATCGATGATCAATTTCTTGGTCTCTGCCTAGATCTCGGAAACTCATTCCGCGTTGGCGATGATGTCGATCAATTGATGGAAGGTATTGATACCTCACGTATCTTTATGATCCAAGCGAAAGAAATTGATCAAATGCCAGATAACGTGCCGGGCTCTCCAATTGGGTGGTGGCCGACCGTCAACTTTGGAACCGGGAAGATCAAGATCGCAAAACGTGTTAATCGCTTGATTCAGCGCGGATTTACCGGTCCGATTGCGATCGAACTCTCTAATCTAGGAGCCGGGTTAAATGAGATCGGCGTTGCTGAACAAGCAATTAGCCATTTGCGTGAAAATCTCTCACCACGTTAGGCGGAGTTAGCTTGACGTAGATACGAAGTGCAATTGCGATCAATACAGTAACAACTGCACCAAAGTAAACCGAACTTCTAATTGAGAAAGTCTCGCTGATCCATCCCAGTAGCGGCCCACCGATGGCAAGAGCTGCAAGCCAAAGAGAGATATAGATTCCCCAGATACGACCGTAATGTCTAGGATCTGCAAATCTTCGGATCGACATATTTCCCGAGATATTTACCCCCATCGCAAAGAATCCAGCGAAGAAAAGTGTTATCGCGTAAGTGAAGTAATTTGGCGCAGATGCAACCAGCAACCAAGTGATACCCATAAATAAGGCCTTTCGCCCCAAGAAAGCAATATCAATTTCCGCCCTTGTGCGCGCAACAGCAAGTGATCCAGCTATTGCTCCGAGTGCAAGTATTGATACCAGTAATCCAAATGCAGATGGACTCACATCAAAGACTTTTCTTGCCATAAGAGTAGATGTCATCTGCATATCTTGACCAACCATGGCAATGACACAGACAACTGCAATGGGTATCAGAACGGTTCGATTCTCTTTCAAGTAACGAAGTGAATCAAAGAGAGTCGCCTTATCTTCAGACTCTTCCAGTTGGTGCGCTGGATGATAACTAAGAGCGTTGATGGTTGTTAACATAGCCGCTGCGATCAAATAGGTAGCGCCATTGATGATGAATCCAGGGCTAGTCCCGAAAAACTGTATGAGCAGTCCCGCCGTGATCGGTCCAAACAATCTGCCAATATTTAAATTGATTTGATTCCAACTCAGCGCATTCGGCAGGTCCTTATCCCCGACCAGCAATACGTAGTAACTCTGACGCACTGGTCCATCGATACCAGTGAATATTCCAAGCAGAAAGGCTGAGATTAAGAGAATTTGAAAAGTAATATGGCCGGTGGCAACTAGGATTCCCGTTACTGTTGCGAGAAGAAATCCAGAAAAATTGCACCAAAACAGGATTCGCTTTTGATCGTAACGATCAGCAAGTACCCCGCCGTAGATTGCAAAGACTATGCCGGGAAGAAACTGCGCTGCGACTATCAGCCCCAGACTCTTCGCACTTGAGGTTAGATCAAGAGTAAGCCAATCTTGGGCCACTCTTTGTGTAAAAGTTCCG
>JBIJCP010000048.1:0-8294 GCA_044344635.1 Candidatus Planktophila sp.
CAACTTAGAGCTTTCCCACATCCGCTCTTGGCTAGCCAATCAACAAGTCAAAGGGGGAGCGCGCACAACTCTCTCGCGGCGCGCAACTTCGATTCGCTTATTTACAAAGTGGGCGACGAAGAAGGGCTATCTAGCAAAAGATATTGGGGCAACGCTGGCTACCCCTAAAGGTGCCCGCACTCTGCCGGAAGTTTTAACGGTTGCCGATGCATCTCTTGCTATGGATGCCATGTCAGTCCGCGTCGGTGAAGAAGATGGTCCGTTATCAAAACGCGATGCGGCAATGTTAGAAATCTTGTATGCATCAGGTGCGCGAGTTTCAGAGCTCTGCGGTTTAGATTTGGAAGATATAGATTATGCGCGCCAGACAATTAGAGTTTTGGGTAAAGGAAATAAAGAGCGAACTATTCCGATCGGAAATCCGGCGATGCGGGCGCTTGAACTTTGGCTAAAAGAAGGAAGAAATTCACTTGCTGGCGCTAATTCAGAGCGCGCAGTTTTCTTAGGTGCACGCGGAAAGAGAATTGATCAGCGCACTGTGCGCACAATGGTTTATAACGCACTTGCAGCGCTGGATGGCGTCGAGCAGCTGGGGCCGCATGCGTTGCGCCATTCAGCGGCTACGCATTTACTTGAAGGCGGTGCAGATTTGCGAACTGTGCAAGAAATCTTGGGGCATGCATCACTTGCCACGACTCAGATTTATACCCACGTATCAACCGAGCGGTTGCAAAAAGCCTTTAAACAAGCCCATCCCCGCGCGTAGAACCTGAGTTGGGGTGGATTTAGCACCCCGCGGCGGCAGGTAAGATTTCCCCTGCACCTTACTTTTTCGGGAACGAAAATTATGGTGACATCTCAGCACTTATGTATGAACTGCTTTGCGGGGAATACAAGCCACTTCGGTCCGCTAGATATCTAAATATTTAGAAATCTAGCAGTCGGCGTTGTAGGTGCGACGGGCCTAACAAATAGTTAGGCCACTAACCGATCAGGTTTACTGCGCTCTGCGCGTAAACCGAAGAAAGAGAGCGCTGCCATGGCAGTAGTAACAATGCGTGAACTCCTCGACAGTGGAGTCCACTTCGGACATCAGACACGTCGTTGGAATCCAAAGATGAAGCGTTTTATTTTCACAGAACGCAACGGCATCTACATCATCGATATCCAGCAATCACTTGCACTTATCGATCAGGCATATGAATTTGTGAAGGACACGGTCGCTAAGGGCGGACACGTACTTTTCGTTGGAACAAAGAAGCAAGCACACGAACCGATCATGCAGCAGGCTGCGCGCGTTGGAATGCCAACCGTCACCGAGCGCTGGTTAGGTGGAATGCTCACTAACTTCCCAACTGTTTACAAGCGCATCCAGCGCCTCAAGGAGCTAGAAGCTCTTGAGAATGCAAATGATCTTTTGCTTACCAAGAAAGAACTTCTTGTTCTTCGTCGTGAGCGCGAAAAACTCTTTAAGAACCTTGACGGTATTCGCCACATGACCAAGTTGCCTTCAGCGATCTGGGTTGTCGATACCAAGAAAGAGCACCTCGCTGTTCAGGAAGCGAAGAAGCTAGGAATTCCAGTTATTGCAATCCTTGACACCAACTGTGATCCAGATGAAGTTGATTTCAAGATTCCAGGTAACGATGATGCAATCCGTTCTATCGGACTTCTAACTCGCGTTATTACAGATGCGATCGTTGAGGGCCTAAAGGCTCGAGCAGCGGCGGCACCTGCTGCACCTGCTGTGATTGAGGCTGCTGCAACTGAGTCACTTGAAAAAGAGATCCTTGCATCTGAAGCCGTTACTACAGACGCTGTTCTTTCACCTACTCCGGAGGCATAAGTAAATTGGCTAACTATTCAGCAGAAGATGTAAAACGCCTCCGCGAAGCAACTGCAGCAGGAATGCTCGATTGCAAGAAGGCGCTAGATGAAGCAGATGGCGATTACGACAAAGCAATTGATCTAATTCGCGTAAAGGGACTTAAGGGCGTAACAAAGCGTGAAGGTCGTTTGACCTCAAACGGTTTGGTGGTTGCCAAGGTTTCAGGTGAAGTTGGAGTAATGCTTGAACTTAATTGCGAGACAGATTTCGTCGCAAAGGGTGAACGTTTTATCGCCCTAGGTGAAGAACTCGTAGAACACTTGCTGGCTTCAAAGACCACAACGGTTGAAGCTTTCCTTGCCTCAACTATGTCTAATGGCAAGACTGTTCAATCAGTTATCGATGAAGGCAATGCAACTCTTGGCGAAAAGATCGAAATCCGTAACGTTGCAGTTGTAAATGGTCCAGTTGGACTTTACCTACATAAGACTTCACCAGATCTTCCTCCACAAGTAGGCGTTCTTGTCTCGCTGGCATCAGCGGCAGCTGAAATTGGGAAAGATGTTGCGCAGCACATTGCAGCATTTGCACCAAAGTTCGTCCATCGCGATGATGTTCCTGCTGACCTAATTGAGAATGAGCGTCGTATCGCTGAGGAGACCGCCCGCGAAGAAGGCAAGCCTGAGGCTGCTCTCTCCAAGATCGTGGAGGGTCGCGTCACCGGTTTCGTCAAGGAAGTTTCCTTGCTGGAGCAGGCTTTCGCTAAAGATGCCAAGAAGACGGTCAAGCAGATCCTCGATGAAGCAGGAACCGCCGTCAAAGCATTCCATCGTTTCCGCGTAGGTCAGTAAACTAGCCAGAACTAGTTAATCTAGAAGATTTAGAAAAGGAGCGCCCATGCCCGGTACAAGAGGAACGTATCGGCGGGTGCTCCTTAAACTTTCCGGCGAAGTCTTCGGCGGTGAAAAAGGCATCGGCGTTGATATAAATGTAATGCGCGATGTTGCTAAGCAAATTAAAGATGTCGTAAAAGGTGGAGTCCAACTCGCTGTAGTCGTCGGTGGTGGAAATTATTTCCGCGGGGCTGAACTGCAACAGGTAGGTATGGATCGCGCTCGCGCAGACTATATGGGAATGCTCGGAACAGTTATGAACTGTTTAGCGCTCCAAGATTTTCTAGAAAAAGAAGGCGTTGACACTCGGGTGCAAACAGCGATCACCATGGGTCAAGTTGCAGAGCCATATATTCCTCGTCGCGCAATCCGCCACTTGGAAAAAGGTCGAGTGGTTATCTTTGGTGCCGGCGCAGGTATGCCATTCTTCACAACTGACACAGTCGCTGCACAGCGCGCACTTGAAATTGGATCTGAAGCCTTGCTTCTGGCTAAGAGTGGAGTCGATGGCGTTTATAGCGCAGACCCAAAGAAAGATCCTAAAGCAACTAGATTCGATTCAATTTCTTACGATGATGTTCTATCTAAATCGCTAGCTGTTGCAGATGCCGCTGCATTTAGTCTTTGCCGCGAAAATAACCTGCCAATTATCGTCTTTGATCTAATGTCGCAAGGAAATATCGGTCGTGCAGTGCGTGGTGAAAAGATCGGAACCTTGGTTTCATAACTTGCCGCTCGGCAAGGCTTAGAAGATTTACAAATTAGAGGAGTTAAAAATGGCAGATGTAGCAAGTGCTCTAGCCGATGCGCAGAGCAAGATGGATAAGGCAGTTGAAGTAGCTAAAGATGACTTCGCGACTATCCGTACTGGCCGTGCTCATCCAGCGCTCTTTAATAAGATCATGGTTGATTACTACGGTACTTACACTCCGCTCTCGCAATTAGCATCAATTCAAGTTCCCGAAGCGCGTCTGGCTATCGTTTCACCTTTCGATAAAGGTGCAATGGCTGGTATCGAAAAAGCGATTCGCGAATCAGATTTAGGTGTAAATCCGGGCAATGACGGGGTTGTCATACGCGTTGCTCTGCCTCAGCTTTCTGAAGAGCGACGTAAGGATTACATCAAAGTTGCCAAGGGTAAGGCTGAAGATTCCAAAGTTTCGATCCGCAATATCCGACGCGCTGCTAAAGAATTGATGGAGAAGTTAGAGAAAGATGGAGATATTGGTAAGGACGATCTAGCACGTGGCGAGAAAGAGCTTGAGAAAGTAACTTCTGAGCACGTTTTAAAGATCGATGAACTGTTGAAGCATAAGGAGGCCGAACTCCTAGAAGTCTAGGAATTCGCCCAAACTGCAATGTCAGATCTTCATTCGATTAACGAAGCGATTAATAAGCGCGCCGGCCGCAAGTTGCTGCCATCTATTTTCGTCGCGCTTTTCTTGATTGGACTTGTCTGGTTTGCACTTGCCTATGAGCGAATAATTTTTGCAGGCCTGGTTACCGTCGCCGTAATCCTTGGTCTTCGCGAGTTAAATAAGGCTTTTAACGCAGTAGAAATTCAGATACCGCTCTGGTCGCTAACCACAGCAGCGGTCGGCTTATCTGCAGCAACGTGGTTTGGCGGAATATCTGGTTTAGCAGTTGCTACCGCAATCGCACTTCCTTGTTTATTAGTTTTGCTTCTTCCACGCGGAATAGATAATTTCGTCAAGACCGCATCGGCATCAGCGCTAGCTCTTATTTACCTACCATTTCTTGCTGGCTTCCTAATTTTATTGGCACGTCCTCAGAATGGACTCGAGAGAGTTATGACTTTTGTGGTTCTTGTTGGATGCAATGACACTTTTGCTTATTTAACAGGCGTCTTAATTGGAAAACATCCACTAGCGCCGAAGATCAGCCCAAAGAAAACCATTGAGGGAGTTATTGGCTCACTGATATTTACAATTTTAGGTGGAGCGCTGGCCTTTCATTACATAATGGAATCGGATTGGTGGCTAGGCGCTCTCGCGGGTCTAATGACGGTCTTTACCGCAACTTCTGGTGACTTAATTGAATCAGCGCTAAAGCGTGATTTGGCAATTAAAGATATGGGAAGTTTACTTCCCGGCCACGGAGGAATTATGGATCGCCTAGATTCAGTTTTATTTGCAGCCCCCGCTCTCTGGTTAGCTCTTGAAATCGTGCGTCGCGCCCAAGACTCTGGGCTCTTATGAGTACCCGCCCTGACCAAAATCCTGAACTCAAATTAGTCTTTGACGAACCAATTCAAAAGAAGAAGGCTCCAAAACATTTAGCAGATCTCTCACCAGCAGATCGCAAGGCTTGGGCGAAAGAGCTGGGATTGCAACCATTTCGTGCGGCACAGGTCGCAACCCATTACTTCTCGCACCTATCAACAAGCCCTGATGAGTGGACAGATATTCCGGCGGCGGAGCGGCAGGCAATAGCCCAAACACTGACACCGAAGTTAATTGAACTAGTCACAACTCGCACGACCGATAATGGAATGACCCGTAAAGATCTTTGGAAATTACACGATGGCGTTTTAGTCGAATCAGTTTTAATGCGCTACACAGATCGCGTAACTGTTTGCATTTCATCGCAAGCCGGCTGCGGAATGAACTGTCCATTCTGTGCAACTGGACAAGCAGGCTTAACTAGAAATCTAACCGCTGGCGAAATTACTGAACAGATCGTTGCTGCCGCACGCGCTTGTGTAAACGGCGAATTGCCAGGGGGAGAAGCGCGCTTATCCAATATTGTCTTTATGGGAATGGGCGAGCCTCTAGCAAATTACAACGCAGTCGTTCGCACCCTGCATAACATCACTGATCCAAATCCAGATGGGCTAGGCATTAGCGCAAGATCAGTAACCGTCTCAACTGTGGGGTTAGTCAATGGCATTGAAAAGTTAATGGGCGAAGGAATCAATTGCACCTTAGCTGTTTCTCTGCACACCCCAGATGATGAACTGCGTGATTCACTTGTCCCGATAAATTCAAGATTTAAGGTTCGCGAAGTTTTGGCGGCTGCAGATGCATATGAGAAGAAGACGGGGCGTAGATACTCGATCGAATATGCGCTAATCCGCGATATCAACGACCAATCCTGGAGAGCAGACCTGCTGGGTCGCCTACTGAAAAGTCGTAACGCGCATGTAAACCTAATTCCGCTAAATCCGACCCCTGGATCAAAGTGGACGGCGTCACGGCGCGAGGATGAAGAAGCCTTTGTCCGCATTCTCGAGGGTTATGGAGTGCCGGTTACCGTGCGCGATACTCGTGGACGTGAAATTGATGGCGCTTGCGGACAGTTGGCAGCAGCGGAAAAGAGTAAATAGACTCAACCGCATGAGTATTCAAGGCAATAGCATCAAAGAATGGGCGGCAGCGTATGAGTCAGCCACCCAATATTTTTTAAATTTGGCGCGTGGCGTCACTCAAGATCTGCTCGACGTTAAGGATCCAGAAGGCTGGTCTGCGCGTCAGATAATTCATCACTTAGCGGATTCAGAAACGCAATCTTATGCGCGCTTACGTCGCTTAGTAGCTGAACCAGAAGGCTCGTTAATTCAGGGTTATGATGAAAATTTATGGGCAGTTGCGCCCCAACTTGGTTACGAGAGCGCACCTGTTGAGAATCCAATTGTAATTTTCGCGGCCGTGCGCGCTGGATCGCTCGAAATTATTAAGAGGCTAACTGAGGCCGATCTAGAAAAGTCCGGGGTGCATTCCGAATCAGGTCATTACACAATTGCTAAATGGTTAACCAGTTATACAAATCATCCAAAAGATCATGGTGATCAATTGGTCCGCGCAGTGAAAGGTCAGAACTAAAATGAAGAAGTTGCAGAACTTTGTAAATGGCAAATTGGTTGATTCGACTTCCGGGGCGGTCACCACACTTATTAATCCTGCTACTGGCCAGGCCTTTGCCACTGCGCCAAATTCCAACACTGCCGATGTCGATAAGGCGATGAGCGCTGCCGAGAACGTCTTTACACAATGGCGCGATTCAACTCCTTCAGAGCGCCAACGCGCCCTTTTGAAAATTGCAGACGCTATTGAATCTCGCGCTGACGAGATCATTGCGATCGAATCAGAAAATTGCGGAAAGCCAATGGGTTTAACGGCATCGGAAGAAGTTCCTCCGATGCTTGATCAGATCCGCTTCTTTGCAGGCGCCGCACGTAATCTAGAAGGTAAGTCTGCTGGCGAATATATGAAAGGAATGACCTCATTTATTCGTCGCGAACCTGTTGGAGTCTGCGGTCAAGTGACTCCTTGGAATTACCCAATGATGATGGCGGTTTGGAAATGGGCGCCAGCTATCGCCGCTGGAAATACCGTGGTCTTAAAACCTAGCGATACGACTCCAGCATCAACTGTCTTTATGGCAGAGATAATGGGTGAATTTCTCCCAGATGGCGTCATCAACGTGCTCTGCGGTGAACGCGAAACAGGTAAAGCAGTTGTTGAACACGCAACTCCTGCAATGGTTTCAATCACCGGATCAGTTCGTGCTGGAATGGAGGTTGCGGCAAGCGCTGCCAAGCAGTTAAAGCGCGTTCATTTAGAGCTCGGAGGTAAAGCACCCGTTGTCGTATTCAACGATGCTGACCTGGAAGCAGCAGCCGCAGGAATTGCCGTCGCCGGCTTCTTCAACTCTGGCCAGGATTGCACCGCAGCAACTCGCGTCTTGGTCCAAGAAGGCGTTTACGATGAGATGGTTAAACTGCTTGCCAATCAAGCGACAAATGAAATTGCAGTTGGTATGCCAAATGAGGATGTCTTGGTCGGCCCAGTAAATAATGCGGCGCAATTTGATCGCGTTAAAGGCTTCCTCAATCGCGTTCCATCACACGCTCGCGTCGTTGCAGGGGGAGCAGCCCTAGATCGCGCTGGTTACTTCATTGCACCGACCGTTATCGCAGACCTGCGTCAGCAAGATGAACATATTCAATCTGAGATCTTTGGACCGGTCATCACTATCCAGAAATTTAAGGATGAGGCCGAGGCGGTCGCCCTTTCAAATGGTGTGGAATATGGGCTGGCCTCCTCTGTCTGGACCAAGGATCACGGCACCGCGATGCGCATGGCCAAGGCCTTTGACTTCGGTTGCGTCTGGATCAACACCCATATTCCAATCGTCGCTGAGATGCCACATGGAGGCTTTAAGCGCTCGGGATATGGCAAGGACCTATCTAGCTATGGATTTGAGGATTACACCCGGATCAAGCACGTCATGACCAATCTAAACGGGTAAAAGTTAATCTAAATTTTTGCTAAATCAGAGCCGAAACGTTTGGTTGGTAGGGCCTATCGGCTACATAATGATCCCTGCATAACCGTCCCTTGTTCCGGCTGGATGAGCAACGCCAAGGATTGCTCATCAATAAATAAAAAAGGAGCCCATCCAAATGGCTAAGAAAGCACCACTCTCACCAGAAGCACGTTCAATAATTAACGCACGCGTTTCACGTCGCGCAGTTCTCGCGGGAATTGGTGGCGTGGGTGCCGCTGGCGCGCTCGCTGCATGCGGTTCAAGTGGCGACTCTGCAGCAACTG
>JBIJCP010000049.1:0-8211 GCA_044344635.1 Candidatus Planktophila sp.
GCGTTCAAATTGACCCATATTCTCAGTATTGATGCGAAAGTAAGCCTGCAATGGAATATCTACGTGTACGCCTTTTGGTACGTAGATAAATGATCCACCGGACCAGGCAGCGGTATTAAGCGCTGCGAATTTATTATCGCCAACTGGAATAACTGAACCGAAGTACTCTTTAAAGAGTTCTGGATGTTGCTTTAACCCGGAATCGGTGTCAAGGAAGATGACTCCCTGCTTCTCCAAATCTTCGCGAATCGAGTGATAAACAACTTCTGATTCGTACTGGGCTGCAACTCCAGATACCAAGCGCTGCTTCTCAGCTTCAGGAATACCCAAGCGATCGTAAGTATTCTTGATCTCATCTGGCAGATCATCCCAAGTTGCTGCCTGCTTTTCGGTGGAGCGGACGAAGTATTTAATGGTGTCGAAGAAAATTCCGGTCAGGTCGGAACCCCAAGATGGCATTGGCTTCTTCTCAAAGAGCGATAAGCCCTTTAGGCGCATATCGAGCATCCACTGTGGTTCGCTCTTCTTAGATGAGATATCGCGAACTACTTCTTCGTTGATACCGCGTCTTGAGTTAGCGCCGGCATCATTGCCGTCGGACCATCCATATTCGTAGTTACCGAGTCCGTCTAGTTCTGGATGTGCAGTTGTCATTACCGCGCCTTTCCGGCTGTTAGTGGTTGTTTCCTTGCGATTTTTGGTATGTAAGTTGTACAGACGCCATCGCCATGTGCGATGGTCGCCAAGCGTTGAACATGGGTACCGAGTAACTTTGAAAATGCCTCAGTCTCGGCTTCACAGAGTTGGGGGAATTCAGAGGCAACGTGTGCGATTGGGCAATGGTGTTGGCAGAGTTCTACCCCGCCAGCGCGCGACTCAACGCTCGCGGCATAACCTTGTTCAGTTAAGAAATCTGCAAGAGCGCTTAACTTATTTGAGCTCTTGGCAATTACGCTAGCGCCTTTGCGTTCAATCTCATCGGCACGTGATTTAGCAAAGGCGGTTACTAAATGTTCACCGGATTGCGCTGAAATAAATTTAAGCGCCGCAACTGCTAAGTCATCGTATGAATGTTCGAACTTTTCACGCCCTGCATCGCTCATAACAAATACTTTGGAGGGGCGACCACGACCGCGAGTCGATGAGATACGTGGCTCGCGCGCTTCTAAAACTCCATCAGCTGTCAGCAGATCTAGATGGCGGCGAATTCCTGCTGGGGTTAAACCTAAACGCTCGCTGAGGGCGGCGGCGGTGGATGGTCCATTCTCCAAGATGGAGCGGGCAATGGCATCGCGCGTACGCGGATCCTCAGTTGCCTTAATCGCTGGCCCTCCAGTTATTTTCACAACACTATTGTGTCGTAATTCGCTCTCTCTTTCCACTCAGAGCGAGCCCTGGTGGTCCTAGTCTTAGGCTATGAAATCGCGCCGCGCCCTGTATGGCCTTCTACTCTTTCTACAGTCGGCGCTAGTTCTTACGGGTGGAGCGGTTCGGCTCACAGGCTCAGGGCTTGGCTGTCCTACTTGGCCCGAGTGCACACCGGGTTCCTATACCCCTGTCCCCAATCAAGCAGAAGGGCAATTACACGCCTGGATTGAATTTGGCAATCGCTTACTTACCTTTGCGCTGGTGGCAGTTGCTTTAGCAGTTCTAGTTCACGTTCTATACAAGCAGCGAAGGGATCTGCGTCTTTTGGCACTTGGGCAAGTACTGGGAATCTTTGGGCAAGGCATTCTCGGTGGGATCACTGTCTTAACACAATTGCATCCACTCACGGTGGCAGCGCACCTCCTGCTGTCAATTCTTCTCATCGGAGGAGCGACTTCACTTTATGATCGACGGGAAATCGCAATTCGCAAGATAAAGTCCGAAGATAAAATGAGATTTAATCTCTCCCTTGCCCACATCTACCTTACATTTTTTGTAATCGTCTTAGGAACTCTCGTCACTGGCAGTGGTCCGCACGCCGGCGATGAAGATACACAGCGCTTTGGGTTCAATATTCGCGCCATTTCCACGATACACGCTGAAGCCGTGATCGCACTGCTCGGCCTTACTTTGGCGCTCTATGTAGCGGCGCGTCAAAACCCTTTACATCGTCGCAAAATCATTATATTTACAGTTATCGCCCTCGCCCAAGGCGCGATCGGATATATCCAATACTTTATGGGAATCCCTGAAATAATTGTGGCGCTCCATCTTCTCGGCGCTACTCTTGTTTGGATTGCAGCTTGGCGCATTCGAATGGCAATCACCACTTCCCCGGTCAGTACTGTACCTACTAACGCGGGAGAAAATTCTTAATGAATAACCTGAAGAACTGGTCAGAGTTAGATGATCGCGCAGTAAAATATGCCCGCGCCCTTGCTATGGATGCAGTTCAGAAGGCCGGTCACGGCCATCCCGGCACCGCAATGTCACTTGCTCCGGTTGCTTACAATCTATTTCAACGCCATCTAATCCATGATCCTGCCGATCCTAATTGGTTGGGTCGCGATCGCTTTGTGCTCTCTTGCGGACATTCCTCGCTTACTCTTTATATCCAACTCTTCTACAGCGGATATGGATTGGAGATGGATGATCTAAAAACTTTCCGAACTTGGAAGTCACTTACTCCAGGCCATCCTGAATATGGACATACTGCGGGAGTTGAAATGACTACAGGTCCGTTAGGGGCTGGCATCGCAACTGCGGTCGGCATGGCTATGGCGGCACGTTACGAGCGTGGCTTATTTGATCCCAGCGCACCTACAAATTCCTCGCTCTTTGATCACAATGTTTGGGTGCTCTGTTCGGATGGAGATCTACAAGAGGGTGTGAGCAGCGAAGCATCGTCTCTCGCTGGGACGCAGCAGCTCGGTAATCTAAAAGTTATCTATGACGATAATCGCATCTCGATTGAAGGCGATACCCATCTAGCATTTACCGAGGATGTCTCAGCGCGTTATCGCGCATATGGCTGGAACGTTATCGATGTCGCGGCATCTGCTGATGGCAGTGTCGATTTAATGGCACTTGATGCGGCAATGGTTGCTGCAAAGAGCGAAGTTACTAGACCAACGTTGATCAGAATGTGCTCGATTATCGCTTGGCCGGCACCATCGGCCCGAAATACTGCAGAATCGCATGGTTCGGCGCTCGGTGCAGAGGAAATTGCTGCCACGAAAGTGCTCCTTGGTTTAGATCCCGAAGAAAACTTTGCAATGCCAACAGAGATTTTAAATCATGTGCGGCAGGTAAAAGTAAGAGGGGCTGCGACCCGCAAGAGTTGGAATGAGAAGCTCGCGCTCTGGCAGAAGAGTAATCCGCAGAGTGCAGCTTTACTTCAGCGCTTGCTTGCTGGCGGATTGCCACAAGGTTGGGACGCCGATCTTCCGCAATATGCACCTGGTAAAGAAGTTGCGACTCGTAAAGCATCCGGAGAGGTAATTGCCGCCCTTGCGAAATCACTACCTGAGTTCTGGGGTGGTTCTGCTGATTTAGCGGGAAGTAATAACACAACTATTGGTAGCGCGGGATCATTCCTACCTGCGAGCAGCACGATGGCTGGTGCAAATCCCTACGGTCGCATGATCCACTTTGGTATCCGCGAACATGCGATGGGTTCAATTCTTAATGGCATTGCACTTCACGGTTTATCAAAGAGTTTCGGTGGAACCTTTGCAGTCTTTAGCGATTACATGCGACCAGCAGTTCGCTTGGCCGCGATTATGGATCTGCCAAGCATCTTTATCTGGAGCCACGATTCAATCGGGTTAGGTGAAGATGGGCCGACGCATCAACCGATTGAGCATCTGGCATCACTTCGCGCTATTCCAAATTTTTCAGTTGTTCGGCCAGCAGATGCCAATGAGGTGCGTGAGGCGTGGAAGGCGATACTCCTTCGTCGCAAGCCGGTTGGTTTACTTCTTTCCCGCCAAAACTTGCCGGTATTTGATCGCACCTCACATGGTTCAGAGGCGCTAGTAAGTAAAGGCGCATATATTCTCAAGGATTCTTCGACGACTGCTGACGTTCTTTTAATCGCAACTGGTTCTGAAGTTTCGATCGCCTTAGCGGTGCAGAGCGCCCTAGCGGAGAAATCAATCGCAGCCCGTGTGGTAAGCGCTCCTTGCCTTGAGTGGTTTAGCCAAGAGAGCGCGGAATACCGAGAGAGCGTTCTACCTAAGTCAACTCGGTTGAAGGTAAGCATTGAAGCGGGTATCGCACAAGGTTGGCGCGAATACATTGGTGATAATGGAATTGCAATATCACTAGAACACTATGGTGCATCAGCATCTGCCACCAAGTTATTTGCCGAATTTGGATTTGGTGCAGATGGCATTGTCGCCAAGATCGAAGCAGCCCTTAAGTAATGATTACCTTAGTTGGGCCGGCTCTTCAAAAAATCGATCGCAACGACCCAATATATAAATCACTTGCCGCAGCCCATCCGAGGCTGGCGAAGAAAGATCCAGGTATCTGGGGTGCGGCAGCAGCAACTGAGGCTGCAGTAAGGCTTAATTGGATTGATCTAGATGAGAGTTCGCGAGATTTATTGCCGTTGCTAGATGCGGTGGCAGCCAAGTTTCGAGATCGTAGCAATTTAGTTCTCTGTGGAATGGGTGGATCATCCCTTGCCCCAGAAGTGATCGCTAAATCTTTTGGTAAAGCGATCTTTATCTTAGATTCCACCGATCCTGATTACTTGGCGCACGCGCTAAATGGGTCTGCCGAAAATTTACTGGTGATCGTTAGCTCCAAATCAGGGTCAACGATTGAAACCGCCTCACAACGCGCATTCTTTGAAGATTATCTAAGAAAGTCGAAGCTAGATCCCACGCAGCATATGCTCTTTGTTACTGATCCAGGCTCGCCTTTAGATCAAGATGTGCGCGCCAAGGGATTTACTGTAATCAACGCAGATCCAAAAGTTGGCGGACGTTTTAGCGCACTAACAGCATTTGGTTTAACTCCCACCACATTAATGGGAGTTGATGCTTCAATACTGTTGGACCAAGCCGGGGATTGTCGTACCCAGTTAAAGGAAGACCCTGCGGTGGCTTTAGATGTCGCCTATTTGCTCGTAACTCAGAGCGAACAGTTTTTAGGATTCTCCGATCATGGTTCGAATTTCCCGGGGTTATCCGATTGGATCGAACAATTGATCGCTGAATCGACTGGAAAAGAGGAAGCGGGGCGCCTGCCAATAGTTACTGAGAATTTCACTGAAGCAGCAAGCGGTGGGGCTTTCTCGGTAGGTTTTGCGCAAGGTGCCCAGTTGAGTGTGATCGCCGAGCTAGGCGAGCATTTCTTATTCTGGCAATGGGTAACTGCGCTGATGGGCGCCGCTCTTGTAATTGATCCCTTTAATCAACCAAATGTAACCGAAGCAAAGGAAGCGACCTCTGCAGTTTTAAATGAGTGGAGAAATGAACTGCCTCTGCTCAACCCATCTGCTATTGATGAGCAGGTTGAGATATTTGGAGATGGAAACACGCTAACTGCGTCGTTGAAGAATTTAATTGCAACCACTGATTCAGATGGATATATCGCAGTTATGGCTTATCTAGATCGCAGGGATGATGCGGCTATTTTCGAGCTGCGAAGTATCTTGTCAGAGAAATCAGGGCGCCCAGTTACCTTTGGTTGGGGGCCACGCTTCCTACATTCCACTGGGCAATTTCATAAAGGTGGACAACAGAACGGTTCGTTCTTACAGATAACCGCAACTGCTAAGCGAGACTTTGACGTTCCGGGTCAGGAATTTACCTTCGCTACCTTGCTGATGGCGCAAGCGATAGGTGATTCACACGCGCTTGCGGCAAGAAAATACCCGCTCCTTCGTCTCAATCTTGCAGAGCGAAGTGCGGGTATATCTCAACTAATTAAAGCTGCTAAAGCGCTGTAATTACTCGTCATCTCCACGAAGCTTACGGAGCGCATCCTCGAGAATCTTAGCGCCTTCGGTATCGGTGCGACGTTCCTTAACGTAGGCAAGATGCGTTTTGTACGGAATATTAACAACAGCCTTTGGTGGATTATTTCGGTCACGCCCAGCAGGCAGACCACATTTTGGGCAATCCCATTCAGCGGGGATTACTACTGTCTCTTCAACTGCAAACGAGGGACGGACTTCGTGACCATTGCCGCACCAATATGAAACTGTGGCGCGTTCGATCTGATCGCCGCGCTCGGCTTCGCCCATTGGACCAGCGCCGACACGACTTCCGCGAATTGCACTTGCCATTTATTAACCTTTCAAAACAAGACTTAAGGCGACAACGCCGCCGAACCAGATTCCGCCAACAACAATTGTGATGCGATCAAGATTCTTCTCGACAACGTTAGAGCCACCATAGTTTGATGAAATTCCTCCGCCAAATAGATCTGAAAGACCTGAACCTTTTCCTTTATGGAGTAGGACAAGCAAGATCATCAAGAGACTAGTTATGACCAACAGTATTGAGAGCGCTAGAGCCACGATTAAAAACCCCTAATGTATTAGATGGAGATAGGTGGAAAGGATACTAGATAGTCAGAGCGGCTTAGCCGTTTTCTACCGCGTAGAACTTGGCGATCTTTGCCAATTCCTCAGGGTCTAGGCTCGCTCCCCCAATAAGGGCTCCATCGACATCGGTCTGCTTCATAATTTCGGATATGTTCGATGACTTTACCGAACCGCCGTAAAGGATCCGCATATTAGATGCGATTTCGGCCGATCCAATTGAACCGATCTCTTCACGAATGGCGGCACAAACTTCTTGTGCATCTTCTGGAGTCGCAGTCTTACCGGTTCCGATAGCCCATACTGGTTCGTAGGCGATCACAATCTTCTTAAGTTCTGGTTTAGTAAATCCTTCCAAGCCAGCGCGCACTTGGCGAACCACATGAGATACGTGCGCACCTGATTCGCGGATTGAAAGCTCTTCTCCAACACAAAATATTGGCGTCAACTCATTAGCAAGAGCAGCCTTAATCTTGCGATTTATCAGCGCATCGTCCTCCTTATGAATTGCGCGACGTTCTGAATGGCCAATAACGACAAATGTACAACCCAGCTTTGCCAACATATGACCTGAAATATCTCCAGTGAATGCACCACTAACTTCTGGGGATAGATCCTGCGCACCGTAAAGCAAGCGCAGGCGATCGCCATCGATCAGGGTTTGAATAGATCGGATATCAGTAAATGGGGGGATGATTGCGATATCAACTGCGTCGTAATCTTTATCACTTAGGGAATAGACCAACTTTTGAGCAACCGCAATTGCCTCAAGATGATTTAAATTCATCTTCCAGTTTCCGGCCATCAATGGCTTACGCATCTGTTACTCCCTTGAGTTAATTACTGCAACGATACTGAAGAACATCTCTTAGAGCCCCAGGGCGGTTAGACCTGGCAATTCTTTACCTTCTAAGTATTCCAAGGATGCGCCTCCCCCGGTTGAGATATAGCCAAAGTCGCTATCTGCAAAACCGAGCGCACGCACTGCCGCCGCCGAATCTCCGCCTCCGACTACCGAAATACCAGTAACTTGAGTTAACGCTTGAGCGACAACCTTTGTTCCATTTGCGAAAGCGGGAAATTCAAATACCCCCATCGGACCGTTCCAGAATACCGTCTTACATCTAACGATTGCTGCGGCAAAGGTCTGCGCCGAATCTGGTCCGATATCCAACCCCATCTGATCTGCCGGGATTGCATCCGCGCTGACAAGAGTGGCTGGTGAATCTACGGCAAACTTTGGCGCCGTAACAATATCCGTTGGCAGCACTAACTTAACTCCCGCAGCATCAGCTTGCTTGATCAACTCTTGAACGGTCGGGATCAAATCTTTCTCAACTAAGGATGAGCCGATCTCTTTGCCTTGTGCCGCTAAGAATGTAAATACCATTCCCCCGCCGATCGCCATTACATCTACTTTGCTAAGCAAGTTAGAGATCACACCGATCTTATCTGAAACTTTTGCGCCACCAAGTACGACTCCGTACGGACGCTCTGGGTTCTGGGTCAACTTCTTAAGAACTTCTACTTCTGCTGCTACCAGAGTTCCAGCGACGTGAGGTAATAGCTTTGGGAGGTCATAAACCGAGGCGTGTTTACGGTGTACTGCACCGAAGCCATCGCCGACGTAAAAATCTGCTAACTGCGATAACTCTTTAGCAAAGTTAGCGCGTTCGGACTCTTCTTTCGAGGTTTCTGCTGCGCTAAAGCGGATATTTTCCAGT
>JBIJCP010000001.1:0-24358 GCA_044344635.1 Candidatus Planktophila sp.
CGAAACGGAATAGCTGTCCCATCATCAATAACTTTGTTACATAGTTTGGATTAGTTGTCTTAACTGGGTTAGCAGGATCTAGCGAAACAACTTTACCGACCAAAGCAACAGTGATGAGATCACATTGCGCTTTCGCAGTTGGAGTATTTACCTGACAATTCGCACCTTTAGCTGCGTGTGCAGGAGCAATTCCCACTAGTAAACCCGCAGCCAATGAGGTTGCGGTGAGAACTCCGAGGAGTCCTCTCTTCATTGATACCTTCATGGTGTCCTTTCCGGAGCACAATCATTGTCGTTGTGGCGGGGCAACGTTTCCGAAGGAGAATTAACTCCATGGGATGTCTCCACCGTGCGGCAACACTACCCCGCGGCGCGCAGACCGACAACGCCTTAGGCGGGGCTATTTTGGTAAAGATTTGGTAAAGATTTGATCAAGATTTGATGAAAGGCCAGGCTCTGGCCTTACTTTTTTGCTGGAAACCGCACTCGTTCCAGGGTTTATCTTCAGGTCGCACAGAGATAAACGCGCTTACCAGCCGGTAAATTCTCAGAAAATTCAAGAAAATTAATGTAGGTAAAGTGGGGTTATGGCAAGGCGGCTCTCGTGAACCAAAATATCAAACGAACTCTCCCGAGCCCGAAAGCGCTTAGCAATCTACTGAAGTTTCGCAAGATTGAAATCAATGGCAGATCTCGAAGGTTGGCAAGAGCCCACACGGTTTGGGATCTACGCGATCTCGCGAAAGAGCGAACACCAAAAGGACCTTTTGATTACACAGATGGTGGCGCCGAGTTAGAAATCACAATGAATCGGTCGCGAGAAGCGTTTAGCAATATTGAATTTGCACCAAGAATTTTACAAGATGTTTCAAGCGTTTCGACAGAAAGAAAAGTCTTAGGCCACACCTTTGCGCTTCCTTTTGGAATTGCACCAACTGGTTTTACACGAATGATGCATGCCGAAGGCGAAACAGCTGGTTCAAGAGCAGCCGCGAAATTTGGAATTCCCTTCACTCTGTCAACGGTAGGCACAACTTCTATTGAAGATGTGGCACTTGCTGCGCCAGATGGCGTCAACTGGTTTCAGTTATATATGTGGAAAGATCGCGATGCATCTATGCATTTGGTGGAGCGCGCTAAAAAATCCGGTGTTACAAATTTAATTCTGACAGTCGATGTGCCTGTTGCGGGAGCGCGTTTGCGCGATGTCAGAAATGGCTTAACCGTTCCACCGACATTGTCTTTAAATACCATCATTGACGCTATCCCCCGTCGAGAATGGTGGTGGAATTTCTTAACTACCAAACCTCTCGAATTTGCATCAATGTCTAATTGGCACGGGACGGTGGCTCAATTACTGGATTACATGTTTGATCCGACTATGACTTTTGAAGATCTAAAGTGGCTCCGCAAAAATTGGGATGGAACGCTCACTGTTAAGGGAATCCAAACGCTGGCAGATGCCAAGCAGGCTGCCAAATTTGGTGCCGATGCGGTAATTCTCTCCAACCACGGAGGACGCCAGCTAGACCGTGCGCCTGTCCCACTTGCGCTAGTCGAGCAAGTTTCAAAAGAGTTAAAGCGAGATGTTGAAGTACATCTCGATTCTGGAATTATGAGTGGCGCTGACATAGTTGCTGCGATCGCCCTAGGAGCCAACTTCACTTATATAGGTAAGGCATATCTATACGGGCTAATGGCGGGCGGACAAGAAGGTGTAGAGCGATGCTTATCGATTCTCGAATCGCAGATAATCAGAACAATGAAATTACTTGGAGTCAAAGATCTGCGAGAACTATCCCCTAAGCAAGTCAGGTTCTTGGACCGAGAGCGCTAAACAGAGACAAACCAGAGACAAATCAGAGTTAGTTGGGCAGTATTGAGCCATGGGGTTTATCGCTAATTGGAGAGCAAGGCGCGCAAATAAAGATGCGCTGGCGATTTACAAAAAGGACTTTGCCGATTGGCAGACCGATATTGCAACATTTAAGAAGATCGCCGCCGCATTTGAGCTAGCCGCAAAAGGCGAGGATGCTGCAAGCAATCTCGCGATTCAGAAAAAAGGTGAGTTTGTTCTATGGCGAGGACAAGGACAGTTTCACGAAGCCGGTCGCAGCGCTGGTCAATTTAGGGCGACGAGCCAAGGTTTTAGCATTCCAGTGGTTGCCGGAATTCGTTATCGCGTCGGCGCAACTCGAGGCACTTATACATCCGGAGACCCCATACAGGCATATGCAGAAGTCGGTGATGTCTTCCTAACCACACAACGCGTTATGTTTAACGGAATGTTTAACACTAAAGAGTGGGCGTTTTCTAAATGGAATGGCGCTGCAACAAGTGCCGATGAAGATGATTTCATTTTTCATGTAAGCAATCGCCAAAAGACTTCAGGGGTCCTATTTAGCCGAACCGATGGACGGGAGTTCAATCGCTTTCTTGCAAGCGCCATAATGGCAGCCGAAGACGGTATTCCATCGGCCCTAAAGGAAATCGCAAAGAACTTAAGGGAGTTAGAGGAAGATAAGCCGGCTCACCCATCCCTTGGATTCCAAGGGCGAAAAGCGCTCGAGTAATTCTCACGCCTTACAGGAAGCCGCAGCCAGAAAATTAGCCGTTTAAAAGTATCGGGTTGAAGTCATAGGATGAGGCTATGACTACCACCGTAAATCACTGGATCGATAATCAAGAATTTGTCAGCACCTCAGGTCGCACCGCACCTGTTTACGACCCAGCACTTGGCGTCGAAACAAAGCGCGTTGCTCTGGCAAATGGCGCTGAAATAAATGCAGCTATCGCATCAGCAAAGCAGGCATTTCCAGGGTGGTCCAAGACTTCACTCGCTGCTCGCCAGCAAGTGATCTTTAAATTCCGTGAATTGTTAAATGCGAAAAAGGGAGAACTCGCTGAAATTATCACCAGCGAACACGGCAAGGTTTTATCTGATGCCCTTGGTGAAATTACCCGTGGCCAAGAAGTTGTTGAATTTGCAGTCGGGATGCCACAGCTCATCAAAGGTTATTACTCAGAAAATGTTTCAACTGGCGTAGATGTTTACTCAACTCGCCAGGCGCTCGGTGTAGTAGGAGTCATCTCTCCCTTTAACTTCCCCGCAATGGTGCCTATGTGGTTCTACCCAATTGCGATCGCAGCCGGAAATACAGTTGTCTTAAAGCCATCTGAAAAAGATCCATCGGCATCAATTTGGATTGCCAAGCTTTGGAAAGAAGCAGGTCTTCCAGATGGCGTATTTAATGTGCTCAATGGCGATAAAGAATCAGTTGATGGATTACTGCACTCCCCTGATGTTGAGGCGATTTCATTTGTTGGTTCCACACCGATTGCACGTTATATCTATGAAGAGTGCGCAAAGGCTGGCAAGCGTGTGCAATCACTCGGCGGCGCTAAGAACCATATGTTGGTCTTACCTGATGCCGACCTGGAACTCGTAGCCGATTCTGCAATTAATGCTGGATTCGGTTCAGCCGGAGAACGTTGTATGGCGATCTCAGTTGTTGTTGCAGTTGAACCGGTAGCAGATGCCTTGATTGAAAAGATCGTTTCTCGTATGGATAAATTGCGCACCGGCGATGGTCGCCGCGGTTGCGATATGGGTCCACTGGTCACGAAAGAACACCGCGATAAAGTTGCTGGCTATATTGAAGTTGCTGCCAAAGATGGCGCAAAGGTTGTTGTCGATGGGCGCAACGTCAAGGCAGATGGCGAATCGGCTGGATTCTGGCTTGGGCCAACCCTGATCGATCATGTCCCTACAACATCGAAGGTATATAAGGATGAGATCTTCGGACCTGTCCTATCTATTGTGCGCGTTAAGAGTTATGACGAAGGAGTCTCGCTCATCAATAGCAGCGCCTTTGGTAACGGCACCGCGATCTTTACCAACGATGGTGGCGCTGCCCGCCGCTTCCAGAATGAGATTCAAGTCGGAATGGTCGGCATCAACGTTCCGATTCCTGTACCGGTTGCTTACTACTCATTTGGTGGATGGAAACAATCACTCTTCGGAGATACCAAGGCGCACGGCGAAGAAGGCGTTCACTTCTTTACTCGCGGCAAAGCGATCACCAGTCGTTGGTTGGACCCAAGTCACGGCGGCATAAATCTTGGATTCCCACAAAATTAATTTAACGATCCTAGAAAGGCAGGGTTAGCTATGGCCACTCGCAAGATGAGCGTGGGACAGGCGATCATTGAATTCCTGTCTCACCAATACACCGTCGATGGCGATCACCGCGAACGCACGATTGCTGGTGTATTCGGCATCTTCGGCCATGGAAATGTGGCCGGAATTGGCCAAGCGCTAAAGCAACTTTCTACAACTGATCCAGGGCTTATGCCATATCACCAAGCTCGCAATGAACAAGCGATGGTTCATGAATCTTCAGCATATGCGCGGATGACTCGTCGTCGCTCCACTTTTGCTTGTGCATCATCGGTCGGTCCAGGTGCGACAAATATGTTAACTGGCGCTGCAGTTGCAACAACAAATCGCTTGCCGGTCTTGTTATTTCCTGCAGATACTTTTGCTAATCGCGTTTCAGATCCGGTTCTGCAACAACTAGAACAACCCTATGACTTATCTATGACGGTAAATGATGCCTTTAAGCCACTCTCTAAATTCTTTGATCGCATCAATCGTCCCGAACAAATCTTCACTTCACTTCTTGGCGCAATGCGGGTTCTAACTGATCCCGCTGAAACCGGTGCAGTGACTATCTGCCTTCCTGAAGATGTACAGGCGGAAACTATTGAGGTTCCGGAAGAATTTCTGGCAGATCGTGAATGGCATATCCGCCGGCCAAGGCCTGATATTGGCTTGTCTGCAGTTGCGGCCCGTGCAATCGCTAAATCAAAGAAGCCATTTATTGTCGCTGGTGGCGGAGTTATTTACTCAGATGCGCATGCAGCGTTGGCAAAATTTGTGGAAGCAACTGGAATTCCAGTTGGAGTATCGCAAGCCGGAATGGGTTCACTTCCTTGGGATCATCCACAAATGTGTGGTTCGGTTGGTGCCACCGGAACTACTGCGGCAAACCGCCTCGCCAAAGAAGCCGATTTAGTCATCGGAATCGGAACCCGCTACAGCGATTTCACTACAGCTTCACGCAGTATCTTCCAAAATCCAGATGTGAAATTTATAAATATAAATGTCACCGCCTTCGATGCCTTTAAACACGGCAGCGCAATTCCCGTAGTCGCTGATGCGCGCACTGCTCTGGAAGAACTCACAACTGAACTCGCTCAATATAAGGTCTCCACAGATTATGCAGAGCGTATTTCTGATGAAAATAAGGCTTGGGATGCAATTGTCGATGCCGCTTTCGTTGATCAAAAGTTAGCCAAACCTAGCCAGAGCGAAATTATCGGAGCTGTGCAAGCAGCAACCGATCCGCGCGATGTTTTAGTCGGGGCAGCTGGCTCGCTACCAGGAGATCTCCATAAGTTGTGGCGAGTACGCGATCCACTTGGTTATCACATGGAATATGCCTTCTCTTGTATGGGATATGAAATTGCTGCAGGCCTTGGTGTCGCACGCGCAGATTCATCACGCACTCCTGTTGTGATGATGGGCGATGGCTCATATCTAATGATGCATACCGAACTCGTTACAGCAGTGGCCGAAGGATTGAAATTTATCGTTGTGCTTGTGCAAAACCATGGCTTTGCCTCGATCGGGCATCTATCGGAAGATATTGGTTCGCAGAGATACGGAACCAAATATCGCTTCCGGGATGGCAAATCAAATAACCATGAATCTGGTGGAGTGCTGCCCATTGACCTAGCCGCTAACGCCGAAAGCCTTGGAGTAAATGTGATTCGCATAGCCGAAAGCCCAAGTGCGATCGCAGATCTATCTGCTGCGATGAAAGTTGCCAAGGCGCATCCCACAGCCACCTTGATACATATAAATAGCGATCCCATGCTCTATGCCCCAAGTAGTGAGGCGTGGTGGGAAGTCCCAATTCCGGAAGTTTCAACTCTGGAATCAACTCAGAAGGCATACGCCAATTATATTCAAGCGCGTAAGGTGCAGAGAAAATATTTAGGAAGAGGCTCGGAAGAACGCCGCTAAATGTAATTTACTTCACGGAATGATCGGTTGATGGACAACGTCATCTTGTCATCTTTCGGATCAGTCACGTGGAAGAAGCAAATTATTCTTTTGCCATATTTCCTCTCTTCAGCTCCGGGATCTGGATAGAAGTAACCATAGGTAAGCGTGGTCGGCAGATCTTTCTGGCCGGTCAGAGCGTTCAACGCAGCGTTATCGCAAGCAACTCCCGCCTCTTTCTTCGCCGCTTCTGAATCTAATTTCTTAGCTTTCAGTTTTCCAGTGTAGAAAACTTCGTAATGGTGTGCCGAATTGCAACTAGTTGAATAAAGAGTCTTGTAATTTGTCTCGCTCCACTTACTTGCCTTGGTGGGCGCTTTGTTGGCGGAGTAACAACCCAATTGAAGTTTAAGGTAGAAGGTTGCCTTGCCGAGCGCTTGCGCCGGTTCTGCACTGAGAGAGATAGTTAATGAGAGAAGAACTAGCGCAAACTTCTTCATAACGACGCTTTAC
The DNA here is from genome assembly GCA_044344635.1 of Candidatus Planktophila sp. GTDB lineage: Bacteria > Actinomycetota > Actinomycetes > Nanopelagicales > Nanopelagicaceae > Planktophila. The sequence goes on from JBIJCP010000001.1 coordinate 6,584, forward strand.
CGGTCCAGTTAAAATCGTCGGGATTACCCATCTGCCATCTATTTGGTGTGGATGGTAAGAGTAAGAAAATTAAGTTGAAGATAGGAATTAGCAAGAACCAGCCGCGTCGGTCAACGTCGTGCATGCGACGTATCGCACAAGTCACAGATGGGGCGAATAAAAATAAATTCCAAAGTGAACCCAGAACATCACCAGGTATAAAGGCATCTAAAATAGTGACCGCAAATGAGCTGATCCAAGTGAAGAGAACAAATAGCCAGAACTCAGAACGGGTGGCTGTTCCTTGGTAATCGAAGTATCGGGTCAACGTTTTAACCGGAGAATCCAGGAAGTTCGGCATGCGCGCAATCATATGACCTAACCCTCAACCTTACCTTTGTATTTATTGAAAGCGACACGAGGAAAGACTCAAATTGATCAGAGCAGTTGTGTTACTTCTGCGCTGGACTACTCTTTCTCTCACCCAGAAAGTTTGGATTAGTTATTCGACTAATCTTTCGAGAGGAGCTCAATTGTTAAAGAAGTTTAAGAAGTTCGCTGCGGTATTTGCTGCAGCGGGTTTGCTCGGAATCGCGCTAAGCGCGTGCTCAACTGCAGAGAAGGCTATTACAGAGGCTGATTGCGGAACTGAAGAAGCGTTTTGTATCGGTCTCGTAACTGATATTGGAAAAGTTGACGACAAGTCATTTAACCAATCCGCTTGGGAAGGTGCTCAAGAGGCAGCTACGCTCAATAACGGATTTGCTAAGTACGTAGAAACACAAGATCCAAAAGATTACGCTGACAATATCGCGCTATTTGCTGAGGCTGGCTACAACGCGATCGTTACAGTCGGATTCTTGATGGCTGAAGCTACTGCGGTTGCAGCAGAACAGTATCCAGATGTTAAGTTCATTGGCGTAGATCAGTTCTACGGTGGAACAGCGGCAAACTACAGCGGGCTAATTTTCCCTGAAGATAAGGCTGGCTTCATAGTTGGTTACCTCGGTGGTTACCTAACCAAGACAGGAAAGACTGCAGCGATTGCTGGTGGTCCAGATTCAATTCCACCAGTCCGTAAGTTCATTGAAGGCTTCGTTGCCGGAGTTGAATATGCATCACAAGAGCAAGGAAAGTCTTACCCTAAGGCTTCATCTGTTTACTACACCGGCGCTAACGCCTTCCAAGATCCTGCTTGGGGAGCATCAACAGCACAGCAGTACCTGGATCAAGATTTCGATGTGATCTTCTCTGCTGGTGGAAAAACTGGTAACGGTGGATTAGCACGTACAGCTCAGAAGGCTGGCGTGTATTGCATCGGCGTCGATACTGATCAATGGGACACAGTTCCAGAAGCTCAGGCCTGTCTAGTAACTTCTGCTATGAAGCTCATTCCTCAGGGAGTGGTTGCGCTCATTGGCCAAGTTGTAGATGGAACATTTGCTGGTGGAAACTTCCTTGGTGATGTAGGAGCTGCTCCTTATCACGACTTTGATGCCACAATCCCATCTGATGTTAAGGATAAAGTTGCAGATGTAACCGCAAAGGTAATTAGCGGCGAAATCGAAACTGGCGTTGCGCAGTAATCTAAACAATTAAAGCAGGGCAAGGGTTTATATCAATTAAACCTTTGCCCTGCTTTATTTAACGCTTTATCTTCCAATATAGTCAGAGCGACGATATTCGATTCAATTCTTGACGGATTTAATCGTGGTTGACAGAGAAATTCTGACGGGTAGATTTGGGTCTTAGACGAAAAGCCAGGGGTGTATATCGTGAAGTTTGTTCGTAGTTGGATCACTCCGCTAATTGCACTACTCATTGCATTTGGTATCGGCGCAATCTTAATGATCACTCAAGGTTCAGACCCGATTAGGGCTTATCAAAGTTTATTTACCACTGCATTTTCAACTCAAGAAGGACTTGCTAAAACTTTTGGTAAAGCAACCCCACTTGCCATCAGCGGGTTAGCAGTAGTCATTGGTCTGCGGGCCGGGCTTTTCAATATTGGCGCACAAGGTCAACTAATTTCTGGTGCGCTAGCTGCTGCATGGGCTGGCTATGCAATCACGGGGCTACCAATGATTGCCCACGTTCCACTCTGCCTTTTGATCGGTGCCATATTTGGATCACTCGTTGGATACATTGCCGGGGCGCTCAAGGCATACCGTGGAATCCACGAGGTCATAACAACAATTATGTTAAATAGCATTGTTCTGCAGCTCGCCGAGTACTTATCTAATGGACCTTTGAAAGAAGAGGGTTCAATTATCGCCCGCACACCAGCTATTGCAGATACTGCCAAGATTGGCAGCATCGCTGGCTTGCCTATCGGCTTTCTACTTAGCGGCTTACTAGCAGTTGGTGTCTGGTGGATTTTTAAGAAGACCACAACTGGATTTAGATTTGAAACAGTTGGCAAGAATAAGAATGCCGCTTGGTATGCAGGAATTGCAGTAAAAAGAAATACCGTTTTTGCAATGGTGGCTTGTGGCGCACTTGCTGGATTTGGTGGTGCAGTTGAAACCATGGGTGTGGTCGGTAAATTTGAGCCGGCCTTCAACCAAGGTCTCGGCTTTGATGGAATTACCATCGCACTACTTGCCCGCGCCAATCCATTAGCTGTGATACCAGGAGCAATCCTTTTTGGTGGCATGCGTGGGGCTGGCCCAACTATGCAATTCACCGCAGGTGTTAGCCCGGAGATAATCGATCTAATTCTTGCCATCGTCCTGTTTTTTGTTACCGCGCCAATAATCAGTCGGATCTTTAAACTCAAGAGTGGCTCCAATACTCAAGTTACAAGTGGTTGGGGTAGCAATTAAGATGAAAACTCCTGTACTGCGGTCAAGAAAGCCGATCTACATTTATCTCGTCATATTTGCTATAGCGGTTGCTTATTCGATTAATTCGGTTTCAACTGTTGCTGTGGCCGCTTCATCAATAACTTTTGGTCTACCGCTTGCCATGGCCGCTATGGTCGGAATAATGTGTGAGCGAACTGGCGTTGTAAATATCGGAATCGAAGGAACTCTTCTAACTTCCTCATTTTTTGGATTCTTTGTTGCAGCCCTCTCTCAAAATCTACTCTGGGGGCTACTTGCTGCTATCGCCAGTGGCGCAGTTACCGGTTTGTTGCTCGCTGTATTAACAGTCTCTTGGAAGATGGATCAAATTATTGCCGGCACGATAGTCAATATTCTGGCCACCGGATTGACATCATTCTTTTATAAGCAAGGCTATTCATTGCCAGCAATATTTCCCCGCTGGTCGATTCCGGGGCTATCTGAGATTCCATTCTTTGGGCGAGTCTTCTTTCAAAGCGGACCAATAACTTACTTTGGTTTATTCCTAATATTCGCTTTATACGTTGCTATCTATCACACACCTTGGGGGCTACGTACAAGAGCAATTGGTGAATATCCAAGTAGCGCTGAGACCTCAGGAATTTCCGTACGGAAATATAAATATACAAATATAATTATCGCTGGCGCCTTTGGTGGGATTACCGGCGCTTATCTAACGCTAGAGCTGGTTGGTTCTTTTGATCGGGGTTTTTCAGCCGGTAAAGGCTTTACCGCTTTAGCGATCATGATCTTCGGGCGATGGAATCCGATTGGCGCGCTATTAGCGGCGATTTTCTTCGGTTTTGCGCAAGCACTTGCCAACCAGTTAATGATCGATGGCTTAGTCAATATTCCTGGGCCATTTATTAATATGCTCCCATATGTTTTAACTATCGTGGTTTTAGCGCTTTCTGCTGGCAAAGTTCGCGGCCCGGCTGCAGCTGGTCAACCATATGAGCGAGAGCAGGCATAATCTGTGGCAACTTTACTGCAGGTAAAAAACTTAACAAAGAGTTTTGGCTCGGTGATAGCCAATAACGATATATCTTTTGAAGTTAGCGCCGGTGAAATTGTCGCTCTTCTAGGTGAAAATGGCGCAGGTAAATCAACTCTCGTTAAATCTGTTTTTGGGCTTGTGCGCCCTGATCAGGGAGAGATTTATATTGATGGCAAAAAAATGGCTCCTGGAGATACAGCAGGTGTAATTGCAAGTGGTGTAGGAATGGTGCACCAGCACTTTAAATTGGTCCCAGTGATGAGCGTTACCGAAAATATCATTTTGGGAGATGAAACCAGGGATGGACCATTTATAAATATAAAGAAGGCAGAACAAAAGGTCCGTGACTTGTCAGAAAAGTTTGGGCTAGAAGTTGATCCAACTGCAAATATTGAGGATCTTCCCGTTGGCACCCAACAGAGGGTTGAGATCCTAAAAGCGCTAAGTAAAGATGTACGGCTGCTAATTTTTGATGAACCAACAGCGGTTTTGACTCCACAAGAAACTGATGAGTTAATCCTTGTAATCAAGAACCTAGCGCGCTTGGGCGTTGGAGTAATTGTTATTACGCACAAACTTCGTGAAGTTATGGCCCTTGCTGATCGAGTAGTTGTCTTACGTGATGGCAAAGTAGTTGGCACGACTACTCCAAAAGAGAGTAATGAAGCTGGCCTGGCACAGATGATGGTTGGCAGAAGCGTTGTTTTAGAGGTAGATAAAGGTGTTGCCAGCCCAGGTAAAGCGGTGTTAAGTGTTAAGGGTTTAGAAGTTTTTGATGATAGAAAATTGCTGGCGGTAAAGGGGGTTGACCTCGAGGTTAGATCCGGAGAGATCTTTGGTATCGCAGGTGTTGAGGGAAATGGTCAAAGAGAATTAGTTGAAGCAATTTGCGGTATGCGTATGCGGGCCAAGGGTGAAGTAGTTGTTAGCGGTATAGCAACAAAAGATATGCACCCGCACGCCGTGCACGAAGCTGGTGTATCCCATATTCCTGAAGATCGCGAAAAGCATGGCTTGGTCTCTTCATATTCAATTTCAGATAATTTAATTCTCAACCAATTTGATCAGGAGCCTTTTGCCAAAGGTTGGTATAGAAATATGGGCGAGATCCGCAAAAATGCTGATCTTCTTGTAAAAAAGTTTGATATCCGTACGACCTCATCCGCTGCGCTTGCATCATCGCTATCGGGTGGCAACAAACAGAAAGTAGTCATTGCTCGTGAACTCAGCCAAGATCTGCAAGTACTAGTCGCGGCTCAGCCTACCCGTGGCGTTGATGTCGGATCGATTGAGTTCATTCATAAACAGCTAATTGCAGCACGCGATAAGGGTGCTGGCGTTCTCTTAGTTTCTGCAGAATTAGATGAGATTATCTCGCTCTCTGATCGAATCGCTGTTATGTCTGGTGGAAAAATTGTCGCAGTTGTTGACTCCAAAGGTGCAGATCGCGACTACCTTGGCCGCCTTATGGCCGGTCTAGATAAGTAAGTTAACTGCATGAAGATTGGCATCATTGCAGGTACTGGATTTTATAATTTACCGGCGCTAAAAGGATCGACTCCGCAAGAAGTCGATACTGTTTACGGCAAAGCGCTTATTACTTCAGGAAAGTGGCACGGCGTCGATATCGCTTTTCTTACTCGCCACGGTGTGGACCATAGCCTCCCACCTAGCGCAGTTAATTACCGTGCAAATATCACAGCGCTAAAGAGCGCAGGTGTGGATTTTGTAATTGCAGTCAACGTGGTTGGCGGTATAGATCCAAAGTTGCCTGCTGGTTCGCTACAACTGCTAGATGATTTTGTAGATTTTACCCACGGTCGCGCTGATACTTTCTTCGATGGGGTACAACCTGGTGGAGTGCAACATATTGATATGTCACATCTCTATGACGCGCAAGTTAAAGCGGCCATATCTGATTCAGCGGCTCAGGCTGGCATCACGCTAAACACGGGTGGGATATATGCCGGCTTTAACGGACCGCGCTTTGAAACTCCAGCGGAGATTCGCTTAGCCCGCCTTGCAGGTGCAACGGTCGTTGGAATGACTGGCGTGCCTGAAGTATCTCTGGCAAAAGAGGCTGAGCTGCGTTACGCCGCGATCGCCCTCGTTGTTAATCCTGCCGCAGGTGTAAGCGATAGCCCAATAACTATGGAGGATATCAACGCTGCCCTAAAAGCAGCGAGCGAAAAGGTGATAACAATTATTGATGGAACGATCAAGGCTTTTGCTTAATGCTCGATTTACTTATTAAGAATGCGCGCTATGCCGTCACTTCAAATCAGGGCGATGAGATTCTTAAGGGCGCTTCGATCGGAGTTAAAGATGGCAAGATTGCATTTATCGGCACCGAGTCACCGGATGCTAAAGAAATTTATGATGCAGCTAATCGCTTAATCTCACCTGGGCTAATTAATAGCCATACCCATTTAGGAATGTCACTGTTGCGGGGCTGGGCAGAAGGCGTAAATCTGCAAGGATTTTTAGAACGTGTCTGGGCTGCAGAAGGTGCGATCATGGATGAAGCCACTTGTGAGCTCGGTACCGAACTCGGGGCGCTCGAAGCGCTGTTATCTGGAACAACCACAACAATGGATATGTATTTAAATCCAGCTGCTACACATCGTGGAGCGGTCAGGGTTGGGCTGCGCCATATCGCTGGACCTATCTTCTTTGATTTTCCAGGTTTAGATGGTCTGCAGTGGGAGCAACGTATAGAGCGTGCACACCAATGGCCGGCAGAGCTTGCCAAAATTGGTGGACCTTTTATTCCCACATATTTAATGCCGCATTCAACTTATACAGATTCACCTGAGAATTTAAGGCAAGTGGCGGCTATTGCTAAAGAGTTAGGGGCTCGAATTCACTTACACGTCTCTGAGACTGAGGCAGAAAATGCTGATGTGCAATCGAGATATTCCAAATCCCCCACCGAAGTCTGCCGAGATACTGGAATTTTAGATGTGCCGACTATCTTCGGACACGGCGTTCACTTATCGGATACAGATATGGCGATCGCAGCCAGCAAGGGAACTTCTGTCGGTCATTGCCCAGGTAGTAATTTAAAACTTGGCTCAGGCCTTGCGCGATTTAACGATCTGCGAAAAGCAGGTATCGCGGTTGGGCTTGGTACAGATTCTTGTTCTTCATCTAATGACTTAGATATGTTCTCGGTAATGCGAATGGCAGCGCACGTTGTAGCGCTGCGCCAATCCCCTGCGGATGTTGATCTAACTGCGATTGTCCGCGCCGCAACTATCGAAGCCGCTAAGGCCGTAGGTCTGGATGATCGAATCGGCAGTATCGAGATCGGTAAAGAAGCAGATCTGATCGCCCTTGATTTACATGCTGCGCATTTAACTCCGGTGCACGATGTAAATGCGCTTTTGGTCTTTGCAGCCGGGCGCGGTGATGTCACCGATGTCTGGGTGGCTGGTGAGAAAGTCGTAGAAAATCGCGTTAGTACCAAGGTTGATTTAACTGATTTAATTAAGCGCGTCAATCAACGCGTAAAGGCGCTGGAACCTCTGAAATGAACTTTGCCGGTAAGAGCATCTTGATTACTGGAGCATCAGGCTTTATTGGACAAGCCTATGTAGCGCGTTTTTTAGAGCTAGGTGCCACAGTTTGCGCCCAAGTTAATACTGGCACTGTTCCTTCGCGCAGTAACCTACATGTGATCGCGGCAGATTTAGCAATTGCTAAATCTGGAAATTCACTTGTTCAGGAAGCGCTATCTAGAGCAGGCAAATTGGATTTTGTTATCAATAACGCCGCTGATCAATCTATTTTAGATCCTGCACTTGCCACTCGCGCTGAAATTGAGCATATGATGCGAATTAATGTGGATGCACCAAAAGAGATCATTGATCAATCTGCTAAATCTGGAGTAAGCGTCGTGTTAAATATTTCATCAGTCGAAGCGCTCAATCCACGAGCCGGTCACGAGATTTATGGCGCTAGCAAAGCGGCGTTAGATATCTTAACTCGCTCCGCATCTCGTGCGCATCCACCGATGCGCGTTCTTGGGCTACGACTTGGATTAATTGGCCGCCCCGGAATTGATCAAGCCTGGCCTGAAGGAGTTGCGGCTTGGAAGGCGGCAACTCCACTTGCGCGATATGCCAGCGCTGAAGAAGTTGTCGGTGTTACAGAATTTTTATTCTCCGATGCCAATGCCTGGGCCACCGGAAGTACTTACGACTTCGATGGTGGCCTAGGCAGTAACACCTGGTAGCCCCGAAGGGATTCGAACCCTCGTAGCTGACTTGAGAAGCCAGAGTCCTAGGCCGCTAGACGACGGGGCCCTAGTACATTTTTAATGCATCTACTTCTTGTAAAGCTGGGTACTGCGCTGGGGTACCAGGACTCGAACCTAGACTTACTGAACCAGAATCAGCAGGGCTGCCAATTACCCCATACCCCATTAGAACAGGGGCAAGAATACCGCAATTTTTGCAGAAGATTTATAGGTCTATCGCCGCTGTAATTCGGGCTAGACAGGCTTCTTTACCGAGCAACTCCATAGATTCAAAGAGCGGCGGAGAAATAGTACTTCCCGTCGTTGCAATGCGCACTGCGCCAAATGCAATACGTGGTTTTAGCCCCATCTCTTCAATCAGTGATGCACGTAGGGCGGCTTCAATACTTTCGTGGCTCCAAGTTGTAAGCGGAGTTAACTCAGCAAGCGAGCGCTTTAAAATATCTTTAGAAGCGCTATCGGTCACCTTAGAAAGTGATCCCTCTTCAACTGCAAAGTTCTTTACAAACAAGAATCGGAGCATTGCCGGTACTTCATCGAGCTTAACAATACGCTCTTGAATAAGTGGAAGCGCTTGCTTGACTAGAGCTATCTCAGAATCACTTCCGGTTATCACTCCCGATTTTGTTAAGAATGGAAGAGACCACTTTAAGAACTCATCTAAAGTCAGCGCGCGAATTTTGTCACCATTAATTGCTTCCAACTTCTTCATATCAAAGCGCGCAGGTGAGGAATGAACCTTATCGATGGTAAATAACTCACAGAGTTCGGCCATTGTGACATTTTCACGATCATCACCAGGTGACCAGCCAAGGAGCGCTAAATAATTGCAGATCGCTTCAGGTAAATATCCTTGTTCGCGATACCAGGCGATTGAAACCTCACCATTACGCTTTGAAAGTTTGGCATTATCTTGGCCCATCACAAAGGGCAGGTGGGCAAAGACTGGATAATCCGCTGGCGCAACGCCCATCGCCTGATAGACCCGAATCTGACGTGGTGTTGATGAAAGGAGATCTTCTCCGCGTAAAACGTGAGTTACCTTCATCAAAATATCATCAACTGCGACCGCTAATGTGTACAAAGGTGAACCATCGGCTCGCACTAAGACAAAATCAGGGACAAATTTGTGATCAAAGGTAACATCGCCACGAATTTCATCTGTGAAAGTGGTGCTGCCATCTGGCATGCGCATTCGCACAACTGCTTCGCGCCCTTGAGCTTTATAAGCTGCAATTTGATCAGCGGTTAACTCACGGCAGTGGCCGTTATATCCAGGTGCCATATTCGCTGCGCGTTGAGCTTCACGAACCGCTTCCAATTCATCTGGTGAGCAGTAGCAGTGATAAGCATCTTTCTGGTCTAAAAACTTCTGTGCCCAATGAGCATAAATATCTAAACGCTGCGATTGCAGGTACGGGCCATTTTCCCCACCAACTTCTGGGCCCTCATCCCAGTTAAGGCCGAGCCATTTCAAAGTATCGATCGCGGCCTGAATATACTCATCGGTAACGCGAGTTGTGTCGGTATCTTCAATTCGGAACAAGAATGTTCCACCTGTGTGGCGGGCATATGCCCAGTCAAAGAGTGCGGTGCGAATATTTCCGACGTGTAGGTCGCCAGTCGGAGATGGCGCAAAACGTACCTTTACTTTTTTCTCACTCACGGCTTTGCACTCACCTTATTTGTTAATTGGCCCAGACCTTCAATTCCTACAACAACGCTACCTCGTGCAATCAGAGGTCCTATTCCTGCTGGAGTACCGGTGATGATTACATCACCTGGCAATAAAGTCATTACTTGTGAGATAAAGACGATGATATCCGGAACGTTAAAGATCATCTGATCTAGCGTTGCATCTTGGCGAAGCTCATCATTTACCTTTGAGAAGATCCGCTGTGTGCCAGGGATGAAATCTGTTTCGATCCAAGGGCCAAGGGGGCAGAAAGTATCAAAACCTTTGGCGCGGGTCCATTGGCCATCACTCTTTTGAAGTTCGCGGCAAGTTACATCATTTGCCAAGGTGTAACCAAAGATTACTTCGTTTACTCTCTCCCTCGGAACATCTTTACATAAGCGCCCGATTACAACAGCTAATTCGACTTCGTAATCAATGGTAGGAGCCATCGCTGGCCAAACAATTGTGTCACCTGGGCCAATGACAGATGTATTTGGCTTAAAAAAGATAATCGGCTCTTTCGGAACAGCAGAACCCATCTCTTTTGCGTGGTCGGCATAATTTTTGCCGACCGCAACAATCTTGCTGCGGGGAATTACTGGCGCTAATAATCGCACCTTTGAAAGTTCAACCTTCGCAGCCGTCTTAGTGACACCGTGATAAATCGGATCTCCCGAAATCACCGTAATTAAATTATCGTCTTCTAGGACTCCAAAGAGCGGATCCGTACCAAGGCCAGATTCTGGACCTGGAGAGAATCGAACGATACGCATTGGGCTATCTTACGCCCTAGTAACGCTCCCATTTGCATCGATATGAAAGATAACAGCCTGCGGAGAATTATCAGTAATAACTGCCGTCATTGCACTTTTGTCGCCAGCAATGACTACGCCTTCGACCCCAGCGATTTGCGATGCGGCAGCAATGGTAAAGACCGCTTGCACTGCATCTAGCGTAAGCGTTGGCGCCGAAATATTAATCGCAACATATGTGCGCCCAGTTGTATCTCGCAACGCAGCAGCTTGCTTTGCGCCGGTGCGCGCTAGCGTTGCAGCTGCCAAAGTCGCCAACTTTTGATCTTCGGGATTTTCAAATGAATTATTCATGATCTTCTAAGGTCTCATCCTTTAACCGCTCGATAATCACACTACTTATTTTGCGTCGTCGACCTATTGGGCGCTCGGAGGTAATTGCCCAACCGGAGATTGAAATAGTGCTTCCGGCTATTGGTACTCGGCCAAGTTTCTGAGCCATTAATCCACCAATGGTGTCGACATCTTCAAAGTTTGCCTTATCAATCTCGATCTTCAACTCATCTGCTAAATCTTCAATATGTAAGGTGGCTTTCGCGCGAGCCTTATCTTCAGTTAGCCAGGTAAAAGCTTCAATTCCATCATCGAATTCATCAGCAATTTCACCGACGATTTCTTCGATAATATCTTCGATAGTAATAATTCCAGCGGTTCCACCATACTCATCAACCACAATGGCTAGGTGGATTTGATCGCGCTGCATCTCTTTTAATAATTCTGCGGCAATTTTAATCTCAGGGACAAATACTGCAGGGCGCATATGTTGTTCAACTTTTTCGGTGGTCTCAGATTCGTGGTGATCAAGGGCGCGCTTTGCTAAATCCTTTACATAAGCCATACCAATAATATTGTCGAGATTTTCTCCGGCTACGGGAATACGGGAGTACCCAGAGCGCAACGCTAAAGAAAGCGCCTGGCGTAAAGATTTATCGCGTTCAATCCAGACCATATCTGTTCGGTGCACCATCAACTCGCGCACTAGCGTGTCTCCTAGTTCAAAAACAGAGTGGATCATCTCGTGTTCATCGGATTCAACTAACCCACGCTCGTGGGCTTGGTCTACTAAGTCTCTAAGTTCGGCCTCATTTGTAAATGGCCCACTGCGAAAACCCTTACCTGGTGTAATCGCATTACCGATCGAAATTAGAAGATTGGTAACCGGCCCCAAGATAAAAGCTAAGAAGTAAGCCACTGAAATTCCAGCACGCGCCCATTTATGTGGATGTTGACGACCTAGCGTGCGTGGACCGACACCAATTACGACGTAGGAGAGCACAACCATAATCGTCACAGTAAGCACCATTGCCTGCGCTGATGAATATTGTCGCAAGAGCGCCACGGCAAGAAGTGCTGCTGCTGTAAATTCACAGATCTTACGAACCAAGAGCAAGACATTTAGGTAACGAGATGGGTGTTGGGAATATTTCTTGAGTAAATGCCCGCCGCGCTTGCTTTCAATCTCCTCAATAACAATTCGAGAGATTGAGGTAAGCGCCGACTCGGATGCAGCGAGGAACCCCGCAAATGCAATTAGCGCAATAATAGAAATGGTACTAAGGGCGTTCATGCACTCTCCTGATATTTCTTAACTAGATCTTCTTGCAAGGAAAACATAACTTTCTCATCGGCAGCACTGGCATGGTCATAGCCCAGAATATGCAGTAAACCGTGTGCTGCCAGGATAAAGATTTCGTGATCTATGGAATGACCTGCAGTTGCTGCTTGTTGGGCGGCAACGGCTGGTGCAATAACTATATCTCCCAAAGTCACCGCTTCACTTTCTTTAGTTGGCATATCCATTGGGAAAGAGAGCACATCAGTTGGGCCGCCTTCATCCATCCATTTGATATGTAATTCAGTCATCTCTTCAATATCTACGAAGACAAGGTTGACTTCACACTCCGGATTTAACTTCAGCTCAACCAGAGCCCTCTGCAACAATTCGCGGACTCCATCAGTAGGCACGAGTTCGCCAGATTTATTGGTAATTTCTATAGTCATATTTTTATTTACGAGTTACGGATATTGCGAGGAGCAGACTTTGCTTCGTCATACCTGGCGTAGGCTTTTACAATGTCACCAATTAAACGGTGGCGAACCACATCCTCGGCGGTGAGTTCTAAGAAGGCAATATCATCGATATCTTTTAGAATATTAGTGATCACCTTTAAGCCTGAGTGAGCGCCATTTGGAAGATCCACCTGTGTTACATCTCCAGTGATGACCATCTTCGAACCAAATCCCAGTCTTGTTAAGAACATCTTCATCTGCTCGGGGGTGGTGTTCTGTGCTTCATCCAAGATAATAAATGCGTCGTTTAAGGTGCGACCGCGCATAAATGCAAGAGGTGCAACTTCGATCACGCCGGTTTGAATCAAACGTGGAATTGAATCCACATCGATCATGTCGTGGAGCGCATCAAAGAGCGGGCGCAGATATGGATCAATTTTCTCGCTTAAAGTACCGGGCAAGAATCCAAGATGTTCGCCGGCCTCAACTGCCGGACGGGTCAAGATAATGCGATTTACCTTCTTCGCCTGCAGCGCAGCAACTGCTTTCGCCATTGCTAAGTAAGTCTTACCGGTACCGGCCGGTCCAATACCAAATGTAATCGTGTTATCTTCGATCGCATCAACATAACGTTTTTGATTGGCAGTCTTTGGACGAATCGTGCGGCCGCGATTAGAGACAATATTTAACGAAAGTACCTCAGCTGGGCTATCGGCTGGCTCTTGTCCCAACATTGCGATGCTGCGAGATACCGCATCGACGGTGAGCACCTGTCCCGAGCGAATTACAACGACCATTTCGGCAAATAATTTTTCAAGAGCCATGCAATCAATATGCGGTCCACGCAAAGTTACTTCATTGCTTCTTACTGTGATATTTACACTTGGGAAGGCGGCTTCAATAACTCTTAAGTTGGCATCTCCGGCGCCGATGAGTGAGACCATCGAAATTGCAGGCGGGATAGTGATCAGGGTTCGCTCCATATAGTAAGAGATACTACTTTTAACCGGGTGGCCAAGCGAGCCCACGGCCGCCTAAGAGATGTAAATGAGCGTGAAAGACGCTCTGGCCACCATCGACTCCAGTGTTAAAGACGGTTCGATAACCATTTAACTCCCGATCTGTGGCGATCTGATCGGCTGCGCTAAAGAGCGCTGCGGTGATAGTCGCTGACATCCTCGCTAGCCCTGCTGCGTTTTCGGTATGCACCGTTGGGATTAGCAATACGTGGGTTGGTGCTTGCGGATTTAAATCATTAAAGGCAACTACGTTCTCATTGCGAAAGACAATATCTGCAGGAATTACGCCCTCAATAATTTTGCAGAAGATGCAATCTGGATCTAACGCCATAAGTTGACTATACCTTTACCAGATTTTCAGCGCAGCGTTTACGCCCGAAAGCGCCGCCATACCCGCATGCGCTGAGCGAAAGATCGGGCGGCCCATCAGCGCTACCTGCGCACCAGCAGTTTTAAAGAGCGTTAACTCTTCATCGGTTATTCCACCTTCTGGGCCAATAATTAGCAGTACCTTTTTGGCCCCTAGTTTTACAACGTCTGTTAACTTCTGTGTAGCGCCCTCGTGAAAGATTATTGCTAAATCGTAATTAGGAATTTCTGCGGCAATTTTCTTTGCATCCAGTACTCCCATTACAAACGGTATGCGATTGCGGCGCGTTTGCTTACTAGCCTCGCGCGCAGTGATTCCGAGCTTCTGCATTAAATCTGGAGTTGCTTTACCAATCGAACGAGTAGCAGCCCACAATAAAATTACATCGGCCCCACCTGCAGTGTTTAACTCAATAGCTTCTTTTATGCGATCGCCTTTAGTCAGCGCTTGCGCGACGGTGAATTCAACAGGGAGCGCTTCTTCGAAGCCAGATGAGACCACTCTTACTGTCATAGATTTCTTGGCGATCGCTATTACTTCAACTATCGACCAAGCGCCTTGCCCGCCGGAAAGCGCTAGCCCGTCTCCAATTTGGGTCCGTAACACACGGATCGCGTGCCCAGCATCATCACCGCCAAATTCATATGTACTACCAACCGTTGTTGGCAGATCGCTAACAAAGAAGAGAGTAAGCATTAGCGTCCGAAGGCATCTCTAAATTTGCTAAAGAAACCTTGTTCATGTCCCTTGATCTTTACATCCCCCGGCTTTTCACCGCGAGAAGATGCAAATTTGCGTAACAGATCTTCTTGTTCTCGACTTAACTTGTGAGGGGTTTGTACTTCAACATGCACAATTAAATCTCCGCGAGTAGCAGCACGCAAGCGCGTCATACCCTTATTGCGTACCGAAATAGTTGAGCCACTCTGCGTTCCGGGGCGAACTTCGACCTCAATTGGACCATCTAAAGATTCAACCATCACCTTGGTGCCAAGCGATGCAGCAGCAAAGGAGACTTCGATGGCAACGTGCAAATTGTGGCCATCACGAATCAAGAATTGGTGCTCTGCTTCAATAATTTCTACATACAAATCACCTGCCGGGCCGCCTCCTGCACCAACCTCTCCCCGACCAGCCAGCTGAATGCGATTACCGGTTTCAACCCCAGGTGGAATCTTCACTGAAATATTTTGGCGCGCACGTACTCGTCCATCACCAGCGCATTCGCGGCAAGGATTTTGAATTACGCTGCCATATCCCTGACAAGCACCACAAGGACGTGAAGTCATTACCTGCCCTAAGAAAGAACGCTGTACTTGTTGGGTTTCGCCACGTCCTTTACAGACTTGGCACATTGCAGGCGGCGAAGAATCTGCCGACCCTTGGCCTTTACATTTGGTACAAGTAACTGCATTCTCGACAGAGATATCGCGCTCGGTTCCAAAGCAAGCCTCATTTAAATCAACTTCAACGCGAATCAAGGCATCTTGTCCTTGGCGCATACGTGGACGCGGTCCACGATTTTGTCCACCACCAAAGAAGGCATCCATAATGTCGCTAAATCCACCACCACCGAAGCCCCCACCGAAGCCTGAACCACCCATGTCATAAGACTGTCTCTTTTGTGGATCACTCAATACTTCATATGCAGCCGTAACTTCTTTAAATTTATCCTGTACCGCTGGATCAGGATTTACATCGGGATGAAGTTCGCGGGCAATTTTGCGATATGCCTTCTTTATTTCATCGGCGCTAGCACCACGGTCAACACCGAGTGATTGATAGTGATCGGACATAAATTAATTGCTCTCCGATATGTAGCGACCAACATAGCGAGCCACGGCGGTTACTGCCGCCATTGAACCTGCATAATCCATTCGGGTTGGCCCTAAAACACCAAGTGCTCCAATTGGAGAATTATCCGCGCCGTATCCAACAGTTACTAGCGAAGTTTGGCGCAGATTAGTCTCACTTTGTTCACCGCCAATTCTTACTCGCACATTCTCATTGGCATCATCTAATAAGCGCAGCAGTACCACTTGTTCTTCCAACGCCTCAAGAATTGGTGAGAGCGATCTTCCTAAATCTTCACCCGAACGCGCCAAGTTAGCTGTACCTGATATCGTCATCTTTTCGCTGCCAGGGCCTTCACCAATTATAGGATGGGTAATTACCGCAACCTGCTTGGTTAAATCTGCTAACAACTTTGCAGATCGCTTCATCAACTGTTCTAGGTTATTTGCCTCATCTAAAAAGGTTTCAATGGCGCGGCGTTCGGCGCCAGATAACGGTTTAACGGTCGCTAACTTATCTACAAATACTCGGTAACCCAGATCTGTGGGGATGCGGCCAGCTGAAGTGTGTGGATGGGTGATTAAACCTTCATCTTCTAAAACTGCCATCTCGTTACGGATCGTCGCAGGTGAGAGACCAAGGGAAGTCTTATCGGCAATTGATTTTGAGCCGACAGGTTCTTGCGTCGCCACGTACTCATCGACGATAGCGCGCAAGATTTCTAGACGGCGTTGAGATTGCATAATTATTCGACGTACTTCCTTTAGATCAGAACTAGTGCAACAGAGATTAGAGTTAAGAGAAAGAACGCTGGAAATGCAGTCTTAACCTTGCCTACTTTAAAGTGAACAAATACCGCACCGGCCATAAAGAACCAGAGACCCAACAATGGGAAGTAAGCCATCCAATTCCACTTCAGGCCAAGAATTAAACCAAGCGCAAATAGCGCTTCAAAGACACCGATTACTCGAGCGATTCCATCCTTCACATTCACATCGCGTGTGCCGGATAGACCTTTTGCATTTCCACTGGCTTTGCTCAACCCAGAGATAACAAATACCACAGCTAGAAAAGCTAGAAGGATGGTTGCGTTAGTAGTCATGGGCTAAAGGTACTACAGGCGCTTAGGCCAGCGCCTCTCGGACCAAGCGATCTGCAATCAATCGTCCCTGTGCTGTCAACTGAATTCGCGAATCTTTGATCAAGACGTGTCCAGTTGATAGATATGCCTGCAAATTATCTTGCCCTTGCTTATTTAATGAAGAAAGCGCCAAACCAGTGCGCATTCTTATCGCAAGCATTATCTCTTCATCTCGCAATTGCTCATCCGTCAATTGCTCAGATTCTGCAACTGGTGATTCATTGGCAAATAGCTTCTGTTTATATGCAGTTGGATGTTTAACATTCCAAAAACGTTTCTTATCTATATGCGAGTGCGCACCTGGTCCAAGACCCCACCAATTCGCGCTCTTCCAGTAAGCAATGTTGTGTTGGCACTCATGTCCTGGCCTAGACCAATTAGAGAGTTCATACCAAGTAAGGCCCGCCTCATTACACATCTGATCAACCAGTAAATACATATCAGCCATCAAATCATCATTGGGCATCGCCAAATCACCGCGTTTGATCTGTGCCGCAAGTTTTGTACCTGTCTCAACAATTAAGGCATAGGCGCTGATGTGGTCGATATCGAGTGAGAGAGCCTCAGTAACTGTGGCGCGCCAATCTTCTAGCGATTCACCTGGCGTTCCGTAAATCAAATCAACGCTAATAGTCAAAAACCCAGCTGCACGTGCCATATCAACCGCGCGCTTAACATTTGCCGGGTTATGGGTGCGATCAAGAACTGCCAAAACATGTGGTTGTGCTGATTGCATTCCAAATGAGATGCGGTTAAATCCTGCCGCTAAATAGCCTTCCAACTTCTCTTGCGTGACTGAATCCGGGTTAGCTTCAAGAGTTATCTCACAGTCAGCCGTCAAACCATTGCGCGATTTGATGGCGGTAAT
>JBIJCP010000050.1:0-8051 GCA_044344635.1 Candidatus Planktophila sp.
ATGAGCGGAGAAATTGATGAGTGATGTAGCGATCATCATGGGATCAGATTCTGATTGGCCGGTAATGGAGGATGCCGCGAAAGTTCTTGACTCATTCGCAATCACATATACCGCCGAAGTCTTATCTGCTCACCGTATGCCACTTGAGATGGTGGCATTCTCACAAGGAGCAAAGTCACAGGGTTTTAAAGTAATAATCGCTGGAGCGGGTGGAGCAGCACATCTACCTGGAATGGTCGCCGCTCTGACAACCCTTCCCGTGATTGGTGTCCCGGTCGCGCTAAAGAATCTAGATGGAATGGATTCACTTCTCTCAATAGTTCAAATGCCGGCTGGCATACCAGTTGCAACGGTCGGAGTCGGTAACGCTAAAAATGCAGGAATATTGGCAGCTCGTATTCTCGGCATCAGCGATGCTCAAATATCAGAGAAGGTGGCTGATGCGCTTGTAGCAATTAACTCAGAAGCAAAAGAGAAGGGCGCTAATTTAAGCGCGCGCCGTAATCAAAAAACAGGTTTTCACTAATCAGTTCGGCCGAGTGCGTGTACGCGCCAACCAGCAGCGCGCCATTTTTCACGATCAAGCGCATTTCTACCGTCAATTAAAAACTTTGATTTAACTAATTGACCAATAACGGCGGGATCTAATTCCCGATATTCCTTCCACTCGGTTAAGTGGAGAATTGCATCAGCACCTTTTACACAATCAGTTACCCGCTCGGCATAATCTAAGTGCGGGAAGCGCTTACGGGCAGGTTCGATGCCTTTTGGATCATGAACCACAATGGTGGCACCCGCTGCTTGAAGTTGGGCTGCGATATCGAGCGCGGGGGAGTCGCGCACATCATCGCTATCTGGTTTAAAGGTGGCACCTAAAATTGCAATTTTATACTGCGATAAATCTTCAGAAAGATCAGCGCGAACTACATCGATTACACGTTGCCGTGCACGCAAATTTATGGCATCAATTTCTCTCAAGAACTCGAGAGCCTGATCTGCGCCAAGTTCTTCAGCGCGCGCCATAAATGCCCGAATATCCTTTGGTAGACAACCGCCGCCAAAACCAATGCCGGCCTGTAGAAAGCGGCTACCGATTCGTGGATCGTAACCAATTGCTTTTGCCAATACAGTTACATCACCACCAGCTGCCTCACACACTTCCGCCATAGCGTTGATAAATGAAATTTTGGTGGCGAGAAACGAGTTTGCCGCAACTTTGACGAGTTCTGCAGTTGGTAGGTCAGCGCGTATCCAGGGTGTTCCAAGGTCAATGATCGGCTGGTAGACCTCTTTCAAAATATTCTCAGCGCGATCATTTACAACGCCGACTACTAAGCGATTTGGTCTTAAGGTATCTTCAATCGCAAAACCTTCGCGAAGGAATTCTGGATTCCACGCTAGATCCGCGTGCGGGGCGGAGATCGTTAAAATGTCGCGGAGCGCTTGCGCAGTCCCAACCGGAACTGTGGATTTTCCGACTACTAGGGCTCCATCCTTTAAAAAGGGAGCGATAGCGGCAATCGCTGACTTAACAAATGTTAAATCTGCGGCTAGACCTTCTTTGCTTTGCGGGGTGCCAACACATATAAAGTGAACATCGGCATCAGTAGCTGCTGAAAAATCTGTGGTGAAGGTAAGTCGACCCGTCTTGATTTCAGAAGCTAAAAGTGAATCTAGGCCTGGTTCGTAAAATGGAAGGTTTCCACTAGAGAGAAGATCAACTTTGCCTTGGTCGGTATCAATTCCAACTACTTGAAATCCCAGAGAAGACATACAGGCTGCGTGGGTTGCACCCAAATATCCACACCCGATTACTGAGAGTTTCATAGAGTTAGAGTCTAAGGCACTTTCTATTTGATTTCGCCGCACGGATTTTCTGCTGCGGTGCGAGTCTTGAATTTATCAATGATTTCAGGCTTCGGCTTGGCGGTACTGCTCGCGGATGGAGATGGCGTTACTTCATCAAGAAGTGCGGCATCGTTGCGAATCCGATTCCAGAGATCTTCACTAAGTGTCTCATCCCAAATCACGACAGAGCCGACACCATCGACACGTCCATTGGCATTAGATATCGGCACCGTTAGAGTTCGAACATTTCCAGAGGAGAGGCCACGCATTTGCTTGGCTAATTCCAACAAATCTTCTTTACTCAAATTTTCATCCATTTTTATAGTGGAAATTGTCGCGTTAATGAAATTGACAACTTTTATTGGGTTCAATAGAACTCCAGTGCTAGTAGCCTTTTTTAATACCGAGCTAATAAATTGTTGTTGCCTCTGCATTCTTCCGATATCGCCTCGCCCATCAAAGTCGCGCGTTCGAACATACTTTAAAGCTTCAATGCCATCGAGCGTATGTGTTCCTGCGCTAAGAGTCAGGTAGCTCTTCGGATCATCAATATCTACTTTTGTGCAGACTTCGATTCCGCCCAAGGCATTAACAATTCCGGCGAACCCGGCGAAATTTACTTCAATATAGTGATCAATTTTCAAATTTGTTGCACCTTCTATGGTTTCAATTAGTAAAGGTGCACCACCAAAAGAAAACGCTGCATTTAACTTATTCTGGCGCGCAGGTATCTCAGTTTTCCCATCCCTGGTTAAATGCGCCGGAATTGTGACTAGCGAGTCACGAGGAAATGAAACTATGAAAGCTTTATCTCTATCTTTACTGATATGAACAAGTAACATCGTGTCAGAACGCCCACCTGCAGCGGTAGCGGTACTGCCGACGCGGAGCGCTTTTAGTTCTGCCTTAGTTAAACCTTCGCGAGTATCTGAACCGACTAAGAGATAGTTAAGAGCTTTTGAGGTTTTTTCAGGTCGATCTTCCAATCCTGAGAAAACGCTGATTCGATCGATTCTTCCACTGAGATGTCCGAGACTGAGCCACGACACAGAAGCGAGAACTACAACACTCAGAGAGAGTGATGTAATAATTTGTATCCTGCGCGTCGATTTCACATGCGCACTCTACTTGGGCGATAGCGTAGAGGGGTTATGACGACATTATTGGGCGAGTTATCTGTCTCACCGGCAGTTAGCGTCATCTTGCCTCTTCTCAATGAAGAGCCTCATTTAGCTGAATCTATAAGTGCGATCCTTGCTCAAGATTACAGCGGAGCATTTGAAGTAATTCTTGCTCTTGGACCTTCAAGTGATCGCACCAATGAAGTTGCGCAAGATTTGGCTGCCCGTGATAATCGAATTAAATTGGTGGAAAATTCCTCTGGAAAGACTGCAGCTGGTCTAAACCTAGCAATTGCAGCATCAAATAATCCAGTTATCGTTCGCGTCGATGGACATGCCAAGGTTCCAAATAACTATCTCTCTTTAGCGGTGTTGATATTGCGCGAAACTGGCGCGGTAAATGTTGGTGGAGTTATGGCAGCAGAAGGAATAACACAATTTGAAATTGCGGTCTCGCGAGCAATGCGCAGCCCGCTCGGAGTTGGCGCTTCCCGCTTTCACACCGGAGGAGAAGCGGGGGAAGTAGATACCGTTTACTTGGGAGCCTTTCGCAGAGAAGCGGTAATTGCAGCAGGTGGCTTCGATGAGAGATATACCCGCGCCCAAGATTGGGAGTTAAACCATCGACTTCGCAAAAATGGCGGGAAAATTTTCTTTGATCCGCGTTTACAGGTCACCTATAGACCGCGACCTAATTTGCAGAAATTGGCGAAACAATATTTTCAATATGGTCGCTGGCGCAGAGTGGTTTCTCGCAGCCACCCCGGCACTGTCAACTTTCGATACCTGGCACCGCCTTTTGCGCTAGTAGGTACGCTCACTTCTTTATTTCTCGGATTGATAACCCACCCCATATTCTTTCTACCAGCAACGGTATATGGAATTTTCATATTATTTTCTTCGTTGCTGATCGCTAAATCTGTCAGCGAATTTACTTATCTCATTGCAGTGATTCCGACCATGCATTTTGCTTGGGGTGCAGGCTTTATCACTTCAACAAAAGTATTGCGTTAGTTATGGGCTTCTTTCAGCGAATAACCGTTCTTCTGACAGCAACGCTCTGCCTCACGCTTTTTCCGATAACAAATAGCTCGGCCGCTGTACCTGCGAATTTCTCTTTCACGGGAAGTGGTTATGGCCATGGTGTTGGTATGAGCCAAATTGGAGCGCGAGCCAAAGCCCTTGCTGGTGAGTCAGCAACTGCAATTCTGACTTATTACTACACCGGAACTAAGGTTGAAACAGCAACAGATTCGCAAATTTTACGTATCAACATCGGCAGGTTGTTGACATCTACCAAGATTAGAAGTGATTCACGCGGGGCAAGGCTCGAACTATATGCAGGAGCGCTCAGTGAGACCCAGACTTCGAGCGCGCTCCTAACTTTGCCCAGAAAGACCACGCTAAATATAGATCTCCTAAATAGCGAGCTAAGCATCTCGACCACGAGAGGTCCTAAAAGAACCCAAATAATAAATGGGAAAGTGTTTACTCTGCGCTGGAGTGGAACTCGTTATATGGAAGGCCCCCCTACCGTTCTTTCAGTAACAGCAGATACTTCGGTGAATCGCTATCGCTACGGTCAAATGGAATTTAAGATAATTAAAGATAAGGTACTCGGAAAACGTTTAGCGATCATAAATTCAGTCAGACTGCAGGATGAGTATTTATGGGGAATCGGCGAAGTCCCTTCATCTTGGCCAGTTGCTGCATTGCAAGCGCAGGCGATCGCTTCTAGAACTTATGCACTTGCAAAGTCAGTCCGGATACGAAGTGCTTGTGATTGCCATCTTTACGGGTCAACCAGCGATCAAGCTTTTGTGGGCTTTTCTAAAGAGAGTGAACCTTTTTTTGGGCAGTTTTGGAAGAGCGCGGTGGATAGCACAGTAGGTCAGATAGTTACTTACGAAGGAGTTCCGATCACAGCTTATTTCTCCTCTTCTTCAGGAGGGATTACAGAAACTTCAGAACATGCTTGGGGCACAGCAACTCCTTTTACACAAAGCGTTCCAGACTCTGCGAGCGTTGATGTTAATTTCAATTCAAGATTTGCTAGCTGGGCGCGGCAAGTCACACAATCAGTTGTAGCTACCGCTTTTCTGCTGCCTGACGTAGTTTCGTTGCAAGTTATCTCGGTCAACCCGTCGGGAACCGTGGATCAAATACAGGCGACCTCGTCTACGGGAGCAATAGCCACTCTAACTGGTGAAACATTTAGGAGTCGGAGCAAACTTCCATCTGCATGGTTTTCGATCGTTGTTACTTAACTTTTAATTGGCGTGAAGTATTGAGTTAAGCCCACCCCAGGTGCCGGTACGTGCCACGACCTCTAAGCAGCCATCTAATGAGTTTCGCCGAAAGAGTAAGTCATTTGCACCCGATAGCGCACCAGCTTTTACGATTTCTCCATCTGGTAGGCGCACCTTTGCCGCTGCAGTTATATAGGTTCCAGCCTCAATCACGCAGTTATTGCCGAGTGAAATTCCAAGTCCAGAATTTGCACCAAGCAAACATTTTTCACCAACTGAGATAACTTCTTTTCCACCTCCGCTTAACGTACCCATAATCGATGCGCCGCCTCCGACATCACTGCCATCTCCGACAACGACGCCAGCAGAGATTCGCCCCTCAACCATTGACGTACCTAACGTTCCAGCATTGAAATTAACAAAACCCTCGTGCATAACAGTGGTACCCGGTGCTAAATGAGCACCTAGTCGAACTCGATCG
This sequence comes from Candidatus Planktophila sp., assembly GCA_044344635.1. GTDB lineage: Bacteria > Actinomycetota > Actinomycetes > Nanopelagicales > Nanopelagicaceae > Planktophila. Next base: position 5,700 of record JBIJCP010000050.1, read on the forward strand.
GCATCTGCGATGCGTACGCCGGTAGGAATAATGTAATCAACCATGCGCGGGAATTTATCGACTCCAAAGACCGTGACATGGCCAAACTTTTGGCGCAGACCTGCGCGAACTTCTTCAAATCCATCAACGGCGCAAGGACCAGCAGAAGTCCAAACCACATTCGTTAAAAGCCCAAAAATTCCATCCATCACGGCTCCGTGCGGTTGTATCAATCGATGTGAAAGTAAATGCAGACGCAGATAGGCATCGATTGCGTTTTGTGGCGCGATTGCAAGGTCGATTTCAATTGAAACTAGTTGGCGCTTTACTTTTCTTACTTCATCAACTCCAAGTAATGGCGAGAGCGCTTTCTCTGATTGAGCAGATAGAGCGCTCAGCGCGCCAAGCGATGGGCTAGGAAACCAAACATCTAAGACAGTTGTGCCGAAGTAAGTTGCAATTCCGTGGCCAGATGCCAGCCCGGAAGGCGTTGGCTTTGATGAAGACATGCGATAAGCCTAACCCCTATCCTTTGGCTTATGCGTATCGCCGTTTACTGCTCTTCCTCACAGACTATTGATCCAAAATATATTGAGTTGGCGCACAATCTTGGGGCCGGTATCGCAACTCGATCTTGGGAATTGGTCACAGGCGGCGGACATATCTCGGCGATGGGTGCAGTCTCGCGCGGAGCGCGCGAGTCGGGAGGAAGGACAATTGGCGTAATCCCACAAAGATTAGTAGATATCGAATTCGCAGATAAAGAGAGCGATGAGCTGCACGTGGTTGATTCAATGCGCAGTCGCAAGGCGATGATTGAAGATCTATCAGATGCATTTATCGCCCTTCCTGGGGGAATAGGCACCCTGGAAGAGTTATTTGAAATTTGGGTAGGTCGTTTTCTTAAGTTTCATAGTAAACCAGTAATTGTTTTAGATCCCTTCGGTCTTTATACACCGCTGGCATCTCTGATTGATCATTTAGAAGAACATGGTTTTGTTAAGCCAGGACAACGAGAACTATTGCACTGGGCTTCAAGTATTGACCAAGCACTTGATATAGCAGCTGGCTAAAGAAAAGTATTACATAATGAGCCACAATATTAAAATTTCTTTAAATCTTCCGTGTAATCGCGAACGCGCTTGGAGCGCGATTGCAGATTGGGAGAGCCAAGGAAATTGGATGTTACAAAGTAAAGTTTGGGTGACCTCAGATATTCGTGAAGGTGTCGGAACTGCGATCACTGCATTTACTGGCCCGTTTTATAAGCGCTATCCGCGCTTCTCGAAATTAGGTTTACTAGACACAATGGTCGTCACAAATTGGCAACCACCTTCGCGCTGCGAAGTATTGCATACCGGCAAAGTTTTGCGCGGTACCGGTACCTTCGAGCTGATTGAGATTTCAGATACCGCCACGCGCTTTAATTGGTCAGAAGATATTGAGTGCTCACGACTGCAATTCTTAGCGATCTACCCATTTCTATGGATGGGTGTGCGAATTTCATTGGCTCGCCTCTCCACATCACTACGCCCACCCGAGTAACCTTGAACCTATGACCGCGCCTTTATCCCTTTCGGATGCCCTGGCGCAGTTACCGGAGGAGGAGCAGATAATTTTATCTCTCCATTACCTTCGATCTCTTCCTAGCCAAGAAATTGCACAGATGCTAGGTGTGCCCGAAAAATCTGTCGTGGCGGTTATGGCATCAGGCAAGGCTCGAATTACCGCTCTACTTGGCCTGGGATAACGGCGTATCCCTTCTCGATTTCATACCTAGCCAGATATGCGAGATACTTATCCCTTCAGTAACCCCTTCACCAATGGTGGCGCCTTTCAAGGCTCATGCCCTAGGTGGTAAATAGGTAATAAAGGAGACTTCCCAATGGCAGCCATGAAACCTCGTACTGGCGATGGACCGATGGAAGTAACTAAGGAAGCCCGCTCACTAGTTATGCGAATTCCGCTTGAAGGCGGAGGCCGGCTAGTTGTAGAAATGAATCCGCAAGAGGCCAATAACCTCAGCGCTGCCCTGGAAGCGGCAGTTGCTTTAATCAAAAAGTAATTCAACTAAACCCAATTTCTCACCGTCCCAACACGCTTTCTGGGCTGGCACTCGCTAGCCTTTGGCAATCATGACCACCAAGACCGCGCCTAAAGCTCACTCAACATTTTCTGCCTCGCTACTTAGCCCAATTGAGGTTTCCCTCGATGCGCTCGCAGATTCACAATCAATCGCGATTGGATTTATAGCAAATCCTGGCACTCCAACAACTTTTGATTTTCCAGCAAATAGCGCGCTGATTAAGAAGTTAGAGAAATTATTCGAGATAAATCTCTGTGATGAACTGGAGTTTTTCTCCGCAACCGGTA
>JBIJCP010000051.1:0-7933 GCA_044344635.1 Candidatus Planktophila sp.
CAACGACGTGGATAGCGCCCCAATCGCGCCAAGCCGGTTCGGCGTAATCTTTTGTGGGCATATCAACCAAGATCTCATCTACAAACTTTGAGACCTGCTGACCGAGTGATTCATCGGTTGTAATTAAAATGGCTGGTGAATCTGGCCCGTGTTCGGCTTGAGATAGTAAGTCCACAGCGACGATGAAAGGATCTGCGCTTTCATCAGCGACTATAAGAATTTCGGTAGGTCCAGCAAAGAGATCGATTCCGACTTCACCGAATAGTTGTCGTTTCGCTTCAGCCACGAATGCATTTCCTGGCCCGGCGATCATTGCAACTGGGGCGATAGTTTCGGTTCCGATTGCCATCGCTGCGATCGCTTGAATTCCACCCAGGATGTAAATCTCATCAGCGCCAGCGAGTTTCATCGCCGCAATTGTTGCATCCGGCATCTCACCCTTTATTAGGGGAGTGCAAGCCACAACTCTCTTTACCCCTGCAACCTTGGCGGTGACGATAGTCATGTGGGCGCTGGCTAGAAGCGGGTATTTGCCACCAGGAATGTACGCACCAGTGGATTCGATTGGCACATTTTTCTGTCCCAGGAAAACACCAGGGTGAGTTTCAACTTCAAAGTCTTTCAGCGATGCAAGTTGGTGTTCTGCAAACCCACGGACCTGTGTTTGAACAAAAGTTATATCGTCTATAACTTGTTTAGGTACACGGGCCATCACCGCATCTATTTCAGCGCTACTTAGCAAGTAAGAGTCTGCGCTGTGGTTATCAAACTTCTCGGAATAATCGCGTACCGCTTTATCCCCGCGTAGCCTGATATCTGCGATCACTTCTTCAACAGTTGCTTTAACTTGGGTGTTGCCAATTCGATCAGCGTTATTACCACCAGGACTTTTCAGGATTTTTGATGAAGTCCGGAAATTGAACCGCGAGTTGGTGGGCATATTTACTCCTGAACTCCAGTGGATTATGGCGGGCGATATAGAAAATCACGTAGATTGGACATTAGTATCCAAGCACGTGATAGTCAAGAAGTTTTGTTTAGCAAATACTTGCCTAGTAAAACTAACGTTTAAGCAGCAACTCTTCCATTGTCGCAATTTCAATCTCCTGCTGCTTAATAATGGCAGCGCTGAGATCATTGACTACCTTGCTTTTAGAGCCTTTAACATCCATTGCCATTTCGATGGCTCCTTCGTGATGCTTAATCATGCCTTTAAGAAATAACTGATCAAATTCAGCATCTCTTGCCTCTAGAAGCGCATTCAACTCATCTTCACTCAACATTCCATCCATCATGTGTCCAGCGTGAGTTGATTCCTTAACTCCCGACCAGCTCTTCATTAAATCGATTTCAGGTGCTTGTGCATCCTTTATCTCTTGAGCTAACTGAAGTACTTCAGGGTTTGTGGTGTTCTCAAATGCGATATCTGACATTTCAATGGCTTGTTCATGGTGAGGAATCATCATCTCCGCAAAGTTGATATCACTTGGACTAAATTCTGAGTTTGACTGCGTAGATGTTGCACAACCTGAAAGCAGAAGCGCTCCAATTACTACGAGCAAGACTCTTTTCATTGACACATCTTATTTCAGTGGACAAAGTCATTTTTAAGATCCACAAGTGTGGCTTACACCACTCGAATTTGCTCGGACACCATCTTCCGATTAGCATTCAGGCACGTTAAGGGGAGTACCTCGTTCAGCATCTTCGTCAACACGGATAGCAATATCCCGGAGCTGCGACCACTAAGTGGTTGAGGGAGACTTTGGCTTTATATCCCTTTAACGAAATAGGTGTAACAAATGGATGTCTCATTAACCACGTGGTTTGTGGTCATCGGAGCGATTCTAGTTCTGATTGTCGTTGATTTACTTACCGTCAGCCGCAAGCCTCATGACGTAAAGTTCAAAGAGGCCGCAACCTGGTCAATCTTTTATATCGCAGTTGCAATTGGCTTTGGTATTTGGGTATGGCAAAGCGCAGGCTCTCAATTCGGAACTGAATATTTTGCAGCGTACCTAGTGGAGAAATCACTCTCAGTAGATAACCTATTTGTTTTTATCATTATTTTGGCTCAATTTAAAGTGCCATCAATTTACCACCAACGCGTCTTGATGTTCGGCGTTCTCTTAGCACTTGTACTGCGTGGAATTTTCATTGCGGTCGGCGCAGCTGCCCTGGCTGCATTTAGCTTCACCTTCGTTATCTTCGGTGCAATTCTCATATGGACTGGCGTTGGCTTATTCAATCACTGGGACGAAGATCCTTCACCAGAAGATAACAAGCTAGTAAAAGTCATCAGAAAAAGAATCGCAATGACAGATGAATTCCACGGTTCAAAGATATTCATAAAGATTGAGGGCAAGAAGCTAGCAACACCGATGTTCCTGGTTATGATCGCAATTGCTTCAACAGACTTGCTCTTTGCCCTTGATTCGATTCCAGCCACATTCGGCGTAACGCAAGAACCATTCTTGGTCTTTGCGGCAAATGCTTTTGCGCTACTTGGCCTGCGCGCTCTGTACTTCTTACTTGCCGGCTTGCTAGATAAGTTAATTTATCTATCGCTGGGACTATCAGTTATCTTGATGTTTATCGGCGTTAAGTTGATTATGACTTACCTACACGAGATCTGGATTGAAGTTCCAAAGATTCCAATTTTAGTAAGCCTGTCAGTAATTGGCCTAGTGCTTGTTGTTTCAACGGTCGCCAGCTTGATTAAGTCAAAGCGTGATCCAAGCGCCCACGCCCACGCTGGACGCGTCACTGCAGGCGATAAAGGTAAGAGATACACCCACGATCAGTAAAGTCGTTCACTTTGCACCGAAGTATGTCGACCTTTAGCTTCCTGGGCTCACAGTCGACATATTGAAATCTTTAATGACTAGTGGTGGCATAGCCATATTAGACATATCGCCAGCCCACTCGCGTGGTTGAGTCCATTCAGTTGCGCCGGCATGTGCGATACGAGAAAGAGCTGAAACCGGTGAGTCATTCCAACGGAAGTTATTTGTCGCCCCCACGACTTCGCCACCCTTAACGTGATAAACGCCATCGCGGGTTAAACCAGTTAGAAGTAATGAATTCGGATCAACCATTCTGATATACCAAAGGGTTGTCAGAAGCAGTCCGTTATCAACTTTCTTTACCAAATCTTCTAATGATCCACTGGCCCCGTCCACGCTCATAACCAGATTTTCGCCAAGTGGAGTGAAATCCAAGTTAGTTAACTTGGCGGTGGCGCGAGTCTGAATTAGAGATTGCAGAACGCCATCCTTTAACCAATCAACACGTTTGATTGGTTGACCATTGTCGAAGACAGATGAGAAAGGAGAGCTGACTGCTGCTTCTACGAAGTTCGATGCCGGCAACTGCTTAAAATCTGGATCGCTGAAGAACTGCATCGAAACATTTGAGAGCTTCTCACCAATGCGAGTACCCCCACCTTGTTTAGAAAATACTGATTGACCTTCATGGGCATCGCGGGCGGTTGAAACCCACATCATGTATGTGAATAGATCGGCAACAGATCCTGATGGAAGGATTGTGTCGTAACGTCCTGCAGGAAGATCGACTTTGGTTCCTTGCCAATTTAGGCGTTGACGTATTTGTGCATCAATATCTGCAACAGATACATCAGCGAAGTCGCGAGTTTCAACACCAGCCCAAGTCGAACGAGTTCGATCGTGAGATTTTCCAGTCATTTCTACTCGACCGACTGGTGAATCTTTACGTAGACGCAGGCCACCCTTTGAACCAACCCAAGTCGTTTCATTGGTGTGCTCGGAGTATCCAAAGAGTTCAATTTTGTCGGCAACAGAACGGGAGAACATATCTCCGAGCGCTGGCGCAAAGGTTGTAAATACTTCAGGTCCGGTCGGAACGTGGGCCGCAGACCAGTCACCGATTGAAACGTTGGTGGCTAATGGAGCGTAATCATCTGCAGGTCCAGCCGCTCTTGCTGAAGCGACGGCATCTGCAAGTAGCGCTGGTACATCCGCTAACGAGACATCAGTGCGGGTTACGCCGCCAGATGCCATTCCACCGTCCATTGCTACAAAAGCAATCACGGTAACGCTGCGCTCTTGAATAACTCCATTTGTTGTCAGAGTGCTGCCGGCCCAACGAAGGTTAGCTTGAGTTTTATCGCGAACTACAACGATGCAGTCATCGCAAGTGGCCGCCGATGTAATCTTTTCAATTAGATCTTGAGCAGAAATCATTTTCCAGCCTCCGCAACAGTATTGAGAATGTTTACTTTGTCGAAGATTGCCGCTGGGCAACCGTGACTTACCGCTGCTACCTGACCCGGTTGAGCTTTACCGCAGTTAAATGCTCCACCTAGTACATAAGTTGATGGCCCGCCCACCGACTTCATCGACCCCCAGAAATCAGTGGTCGTTGCTTGATATGCAACATCCTTCAACTGACCCACAATCTTGCCATTTTTAACGCGGTGGAATTGTTGACCAGTGAATTGGAAGTTATAGCGTTGCATATCAATCGACCAAGATTTATCACCCTTGATAACAATTCCATCTTCCATTGAAGAAACCATTTCCTCAAATGTTGGACCAGCAGGATTTGGTTGAAGCGAGACATTGGGCATTCGCTGAATCGGAACATGCGCTGGTGAATCTGCAAAAGCGCAACCATTGCTGCGATCGCGATTAACCCGCGCAGCAATTCGGCGATCTAATTGATACCCGACAAGAAGGCCATCTTTTACTATGTCCCATCGCTGGGCTGCAACGCCCTCATCATCAAAACCAACAGTACTTAAGCCGTGAGGGGTATTTCGATCTCCGGTCACATTCATTAGCTTTGAACCGTATTGCAGTTTATTTAACTTATCCGGTGTCGCAAATGAGGTTCCTGCGTAGTTAGCTTCATATCCAATTGCGCGATCTAGCTCAGTTGCATGGCCAATTGACTCGTGAATAGTTAGCCATAAATTTGATGGATGTATCAAAACATCGTATCGACCAGGTTCAACCGATGGAGCGGCAACTTTCTCGGCTAACAAGGCAGGTAATTCTGCAATCTCGGAATCCCAATCCCAATGCTTATTGCCCATCCATTCCCACCCAAAACCTGCCGGTTGTGCAAGTGTTCGCATAGATTCAAAACCGTGCTGGCCGATAGAGATTGCTTCAATCTGAGTTTGTACGCGAACACGTTGTTGCGTTGTGCTGGTGCCGTAAGAATCTGCATAATGCTTCTGTTCTTTTACATACATTGTGTTCGCAGAAGTGTGATTAACGCCCTCGCTCGTTAGCAAGCGATTACTTAGGTCAGCAAGCCGATCTTTCTTCTCCTCATCGGTCACTGCAAAAGGATCTATTTCGTAATCTGATACCCAAATTTGATTTGCATAAACAGGTTCTGTTACCAACGAAACAAGCTCTGTAGAAAGCGGCTTGGAAGTCTTGGCCATTGCAACTGCGGTATGAGCCAATTTCTTGGCTACATCAACGGAAATCTCTGGGGACGATGCGAAACCCCAAGCGCCATTGACTATGACTCGAACACCAACGCCCGCGATGGTTTCATCGCTCTGTGTTTCAGGACGCGCATCGCGAAGTGAGAGCAGTCCGCTGCGGGTGCGTTCGATGCGCACATCTACGTGGGAAGCGCCTGAATCTTTGGCTGTACTGATCGCAGCATCACTAACTGCGGCTAATGGGAGGGCTAAGAAATCTGCATCAACGTTTTTATTCACCCCCGCACCTTATTTCAAAAACTGCATTTGGGGAAGCGGGTAATTCTTAAGGTGAGACGGAAAGTTTGCGTTAGCGCCTACTGTCGACAAATCTAGGTTGTGTTGATAAGAATCTCCAATGACAATTGCTTTAGATCGACTATTAGCCCATATGGCGTGGGCTAACCAGAAGACAATCGAACATCTGCAATCTCTTCCAGAAGAATCCTTAAAGGCATTTGCCACAAATCCCGAATGGCACGCTGCGGAAATCATTTACCACATCGTAGATGCAGCAGATCATTACGCTTATCGAATATGTGGCGTACCTGCACTAACCCAACCCGGTGAACCGTGCATCGAAGAAATCAAAGAAATATCCGATCTGGCTCGCCTGAAAGAGCAAGCAGCTTTTGTTGATAAAGCGTTGTTTGACTGCGTTAAGTTAGATGATATTCAACTGGAATTTGTGAATGCAGAAGAGAAATTAGTAAATCGATGGAGATCCACCATACTGTCACAGGCAATCCACCACGCGACTGAGCACCGAGCACAACTTGCATCCGCACTGGAGGCAAAAGGCTTCGAGCCAGTAAATCTTGATGATTTAGACCTCTGGTCATATGAAATAGAGATTGAGCATCGCTAGTTTCAATTTTCTCCCATAAGTGAATTGATTCTCCATTGAGGGCAAATCAACCAACGGGTAGACTGAAGTCATGGTCGGCGCAAATGTGAAATTTTTGGCAGGCAAAAAAGTCCTTATTACTGGCGCGGGCAGTGGAATTGGCAAGTCTTGCGTGATTGCTTTCCTTGAGGCAGGCGCAGAGGTTTTGGCGGTAGATTCAAATGCTGATTCACTGAGAGATCTAGAATCAAAATACAAGATCAAAACTATGGTTGCCGATTTAAGCACTCCCGACAAGTATTTCGCGGATAATTTAGAGATCGATATCTTGATAAATAATGCTGGTGTTCAGCACGTTGCGCCAATTGAAGAATTTCCCATTGAACAGGCTGACAAGATGCTTTCGCTAATGCTGCGCACACCTTTCTTTTTAACTCAGAAGGTTCTTCCGCATATGTACTCCAAAAAATGGGGGAGGATAATTGGAATTTCTAGTATTCACGGACACGTGGCTTCTCCAAATAAGTCGGTGTACGTAACAGCCAAGCACGGTCTGGAAGGTCTCACTAAAGCCATTGCGCTAGAAGCTGGTCCACACGGAGTTACTGCAAATACGATTGCTCCGTCATACGCCCGGACTGCGTTAGTGGAAAAGCAGATTAAATCCCAAGCAGAGATTAATAAATTCTCTGAAACCGAGGTAGTTGAAGAAGTTATGTTGCAACCTGCTGCGATAAAGCGGTTGATTGAACCGGAAGAGATCGCCCAGCTAGCGCTGTATTTATGTGGTCCGTACTCCGATTCAATTACCGGATCATCATTCGGAATTGATAATGGTTGGACTGCTCGCTAAAAAGAAATTAAGGAGCGATCCTTATTTCAGTAACCAAACTCCTTGGGTGGCTTTCTTGGAATTGATCTTGATCTTGTTGCCCTTAGATACCTGTCCATAAAGAGTTTCTGCAACTGAATAGCCGTACAGCGATAAATCAATCTCTGCTTTAGTCGCGGTTCTTGAGATGAAGACCAAAATCGCTTCGCTCCTGGATTCTCTGAGATAGGCGAGATAATCCTTTTCAACGGCAACCCAGCGAAGCCCACCATTAATCAATGCATCGCTTTCTTTGCGTAGCTTCACCAATTTCTTTACGGAATCATGAAAATCTAGATCCCAACCACTTCTATCTTCCCAATTTATCGTTCTGCGCGAATCTTCACCCCACGAACCTTCCAGACCAATCTCATCGCCTGCAAAGATGGAAGGGACTCCGGGATAAGTAAGGAGCATCGTCATCGCAGCTTCATGTGCACTGCGATCGCCAAGGACTACGGTGCGAAAACGGGCAGTGTCATGCGAATCGAGAATAAGCATGCTCGCGGTCAATGATCGCCAAGGGATAGATGCATTGAACTCCTGCATTGATTCAACAAACTGTTTGCCGTCAATTTTTGGCATTGCAAATGGCAGACCTTGGAAACCACCAGTGATTTCAGGATTCCTATTCATCCAGTTCCAGAATGGGCGCAAGAATCCTTGATAGTTCATAGCGCCTTGCCAGCCAAGCCCATTTAAATCCGAGGCAACAAAGTCACCATTTTCTGCA
>JBIJCP010000060.1:0-7109 GCA_044344635.1 Candidatus Planktophila sp.
ACAGCAGCCAGAAAACGGCTGGGATTTGATGTAAGGGTGGAAAGCTTGGCGCCGCGCTTGCCTCTTGTTGAGAGTTGGCGAACTTGGCTTTCACGAAGAGAGACAAGTGCGATTTCGGCTGCTACAAAGAAGGAGCCGAGCAAGATCAGGGCGGCAACAGTGGCTATATCGCCCAGCAAAGAACCAATCGGGTAAGGATCCATTATGAGGAGAATTCTACTTCCTTAGCCCTTTGCGCCGAAAACCAATTAGATCCGAGCGTGTAATTACGCTCATTCCCCAGATTTTCAGATCTGCAATATCCTTATCCAGCCTAGCCACCCGGCTAGCACCTTCATCCTTGGATCGTCGGGCACGTACCTGCCCGGAGAAGGAAGTATCTGTCATGGCATCTGTTGTATTCGAAAACGCTACACGTATTTACCCAGGCACCACCAAGCCTGCAGTCGACAAGTTAAATCTGACTGTTAATGATGGTGAATTTCTAGTTCTTGTTGGTCCATCAGGCTGCGGAAAATCCACATCACTTCGCATGTTGGCCGGTCTTGAGGAAGTCGATGAAGGTCGAATTCTGATTGGTGACCGTGATGTAACAAACGTTGCGCCAAAAGATCGCGATATTGCGATGGTCTTCCAATCATATGCACTCTATCCGCATATGACAGTTGCTGAAAATATGGGCTTTGCGCTAAAGATTGCTGGAGTTGCAAAAGAGGAACGCGATAAGCGCGTTAATGAAGCAGCAAAGCTACTTGATCTTGAGCCGTATCTTGAGCGTAAGCCGAAAGCTCTCTCCGGTGGACAGCGCCAGCGCGTTGCAATGGGCCGCGCAATTGTTCGCGAACCACAAGTCTTTCTTATGGATGAACCGCTTTCAAACCTTGATGCAAAGTTACGCGTTGCCACCCGCACTCAAATCGCTGCACTGCAGCGCCGCCTAGGAATCACAACTGTTTATGTAACTCACGACCAGGTTGAAGCTATGACAATGGGCGATCGCGTTGCCGTTCTTAAAGATGGTCTACTTCAGCAGGTAGATACACCACGTAATCTCTACGATACTCCAGCCAACGCCTTTGTCGCGGGCTTCATTGGATCTCCGGCTATGAATCTGCTCTCTGCCTCCGTCAGTGGTGGCAAAGCGATGCTTGGCGAATTAGCTATCGATGTTCCATCATCGGCTGGCAATTCAGTAACAGTTGGAATTCGCCCAGAAGGTCTAACGCCTGCGCCAAGCGGATTTAGAGTCGTCGTTGAAGTTGTCGAAGAACTTGGCGCTGATGCATTCGTTTATGGAAGACCAGCTGATGCATCTGTGAAATTCGCACAAGCCGGCGATGAGGGAGCACAAGTAATCGTTCGTTGGGATCCAAAGAATCCACCGAAGCCAGGTGAAACAGTTACTGTCGCACCTGCACCAAATGCAGTTCACTTATTTAGCGCTACCACCGGAGAACGTATCAAGTAAGACTTTTTAAGAAAACTCCAGATTTCCTCTTAAAACGTGTACTCGTCCGGGACCATATTTGCGCCATTGATCTGTCATAACTAGCGCAGTATCTTCATCAATTCCGATTAGCGTGGCATCTGCATCCTGGCGAATTATTGCGGCAGTAACTCGATCGGGAAGCCATCCTAAAAATTTGTCATAATGCGGGATCACTTCAATATCAGGTAATAAGTTAAGACCTTCGCTTACATGCGATCTACGAATACCGATTATCTTGCCGCCAAAGGCCATCGCACCTGCCGAACATCCAGCAAGAGATGCTCCCGATTGCCAAGCCGAAACAATTGCCGACCATAACGGGGTGTCGCGAAAAGTATCTGCCAAATGAACTGGATCTCCGCCTGAAAAGTAGATTAGACCAGCGCTCTTTACATCTTCTATCCATTGCGGATTGTGCGCATCATCTCGATTCGAGACTGGTAAATACTTAACTTCACAACCAATGCGCGCGCCTTGTTCTGCGCCACGTAACTTCCAAAACTCTAAGCGGTCGTCACCTTCTTTGCTGGCCGCGGTCGGAATCTGAATAAAGGTATTTGATTTACCTTTTGAAATAGCCAAGCGCAAGAGCTCACTTTCAAGTTCCTGCGCTTGCGGTAAATATTCACCTGAACCAACTAGAGCGATAGCGCCATGCTGGTGATTGAGCATTATTGAGCCATTGCAACTTTCAGATTTTCATCGATTGAATTGAGGAACTCTTGGGTCGTCTGCCAAGGTGCAGTCTTTGAGATCAAGAAAGCGAGATCCTTAGTCATCTTTCCGGATTGAACTGTTTCGACACAGACTCGCTCTAAAGTTTCACAGAACTTCGCAAGCTCAGCGTTGTTATCCAATTTTGCGCGGTGGGCTAGGCCTTGCGTCCACGCAAAGATTGATGCGATTGGATTGGTGGAGGTTGCTTTGCCTGCTTGGTGATCGCGATAATGGCGTGTAACTGTTCCGTGAGCAGCTTCTGATTCGCAAATCTTTCCATCCGGAGTCAAAAGTACTGAAGTCATTAAACCAAGTGAGCCATAGCCCTGTGCCACGGTATCTGATTGCACATCGCCGTCGTAATTCTTACAAGCCCAAACATAGCCACCCTCCATACGAAGTGACATTGCAACCATGTCATCAATTAAGCGGTGCTCATACCAAATACCTGCCGCTACAAACTGTGGCTTGAACTCGGCTTGGTAAATATCTTCAAAGATATCTTTAAAACGGCCATCGTATGCTTTCAGAATAGTGTTCTTGGTTGATAGATAAACTGGGAATTTACGCAGTAACCCATAGTTAAGTGATGCCCGAGCAAAGTCACGGATTGAATCATCTACGTTGTACATCGCCATCGCCACACCAGATGATTCAAAGTTAAAGACTTCGGTATTTATTGGCGCAGATCCATCTTCAGGCACAAACGAGATAGTCAGCTTTCCTGGGCCGGGAACTTTAAAATCAGTAGCACGGTATTGATCGCCGAAAGCGTGGCGGCCAATAACAATTGGCTTGGTCCAATGTGGCACTAAACGTGGAACGTTAGAAATAATAATTGGTTCGCGGAAGATTACGCCGCCAAGAATATTGCGGATGGTTCCATTAGGAGACTTCCACATCTTCTTCAGACCAAACTCCTCAACGCGAGCTTCATCAGGGGTGATCGTTGCGCACTTGATTCCAACGCCATGCTTTTGGATGGCATGCGCTGAATCAATTGTTACCTGATCATTGGTGGCATCGCGGTGTTCCATGCCTAAGTCGTAGTACTCAAGGTTTACATCTAGGTAAGGAAGGATTAGTGAATCCTTGATGAACTGCCACATGATGCGGGTCATCTCGTCGCCATCTAATTCAACGACAGTACCTGTTACCTTGATTTTGCTCATATCTGCTTCCCTGATTTCCTTTGATCTCGTTATCTTCGTGAAATATTAAAGTGTTAGCACATCGGATTGCTTGGCGCGCACTGCTTCTGCCGCCTCCTTTAAGCCGGTCAGCTCTGATGCGGTGAGCTTAGTTTCAACTACTTTCTTAACTCCGGTTCGGCCGATCTCGGCTTCTACGCCGAGGTAAACACCAGAAATTCCGTACTCACCATCGACCCAAGCACAGACTGGCATTACAGCGCCAGAATCTTCAATGACTGCTTTTGCCATACGCGCTGCAGCAGCTGATGGTGCGTAATAAGCAGAACCAGTCTTTAGCAGAGCAACAACTTCAGCGCCGCCATTTCGGGTGCGATCGACTAACTCATCAATTTCAGCTTGCGAAAGCAGATCAGTAAGTGGTTTTCCATTTACAGTGCAACGACTTGGTACTGGAACCATTGTGTCGCCGTGAGATCCTAAAGTTAAAGTCTTAACTGCAGAAACTGGGACTGCAAGTTTTTCAGCAACAAAATTTGTGAAACGTGCAGTATCTAACATTCCTGCTTGACCCATTACGCGGTGCTTCGGAAAGTTGGTAGCAATCTGAGTAAGGGCTGTCATTTCATCTAGTGGATTTGAAACCACAATAATCACTGCATTTGGAGAATGCTTTGCGATATTTTCAGCCACACCTCGCACGATGCCGGCGTTCACGCCGATAAGATCCATTCGACTCATCCCTGGCTTGCGCGGTAGGCCTGCGGTGATTACAACGACATCAGAGTTTGCAGTGGCTTCATAACCTGCGCCATCGGCAGTTGTTGTTGCGCCGACAATCTTCGTTTCGAATCCTTCGATTGCTCGTGATTGATTCATATCTAGAGCTAGACCCTCAGGCTTGCCTTCCAGAATATCTGTAAGAACTACGGTGTCGAAGATGTTGTATTCAGCTAAACGAAGCGCTGTGGTTGATCCATAAAATCCTGCGCCTACGACGGTGACTTTCTTAGACATGGCTTACTCTTTCTCTTGACGTCAAGATAAACTCTACAACCCGCGCGGAAGTGAAATTGCCACGATAAAGAGCGCCAGAGCGATTCCTAGCGCTAAATACCGCTCAATTTTCCCACTTTTCCCAGGCTGCCAATGTGTGAGAGTGATTACGCTCATACCAATTGCGATGGCGATTGAGCCCAGGCGAACATATGAAAATACCCCCGCAAGAAAGCCCACTCCGATTGTCAGATAGGCCAGGCGCGCGCCGAGCTTATTTATCGTTCGCAAGCTTCAACTACATTCTTAAGTAACATCGCTCGCGTCATTGGACCGACACCACCTGGCATCGGTGCGACAAATCCGGCGACTGCCATTACATCCGGATCTACATCGCCAACTAACCCTGCATCTGTGCGTGAAATTCCAACATCTAAAACGGTCGCACCTTTTTTGATATCTCTGGCCTTTAAGAAATGTGCCGAACCAACAGCAGCAACAACTATATCTGCACGCTTGGTGTGCGCTGCCAAATCCTTGGTGCCGGTATGGGTCAAAGTGACAGTGGCATTTTCTTGTTTACGATTTAGCAACAACCCGAGTGGTCGCCCAACCGTCAAACCTCGTCCGATTACAACAACTTCAGCGCCAGAAAGAGGGATTTTGTAATGGTTGATTAACTCAACTATCCCACGTGGAGTACAAGGAAGTGGAGCGTTGTAACCTGCAACGAGTCTTCCCAGGTTAACAGGGTGCAATCCATCGGCATCTTTCTTTGGATCAATTGCCTCTAAAATTTCTTGAGTGTTTATTCCGTGCGGTAATGGAAGTTGCACAATATAACCTGAACATTCACTGGCCGAATTTAAATCTCGTACTGCGGCAAGAACATCTGCTTGAGAAGCGTTGGCTTTCAAATCAATGCGAATGGAGGTAATTCCGACTTCTTTACAGTCGCGATGTTTTCCAGAGACATATGAATGAGACCCGGGATCATCGCCCACCAAAATGGTTCCGAGTCCTGGCGAAATACCTTTGCTATTTAACTCATTTACACGCGCTGATAAATCTTGCTTAATGGCGGCCGATAAGGCAATACCATCGAGAATTTTTGCGCTCATGTACGTGATCCTATTAGAAGCCCACGTTGCAAGCGAAGTTACGCATGCGAGAAGTGTCGTGTTCCTGTGAAGAACATTGCGATTCCCGCTGCCTTGGCGGCGTCGATAACTTCTTCATCTCGCACACTGCCACCTGGCTGAACTACCGCGATTACTCCACCTTTGATCAAAATCTCTAGCCCGTCTGCAAATGGGAAGAAGGCATCACTAGCGGCAACGCTGCCGATAGCTCTCGCTCCGGCGCGATCGATGGAAAGTTTCGCTGAATCGACGCGATTAACCTGACCCATTCCGATTCCTACCGCTGCGCCATCTTTAGCCAACAAAATTGCGTTGCTCTTAACTGCGCGCACCGCACGCCAAGCAAAATGCAGATCTGCCATCACCTCTTTTGAAAGCTTATCTCCAGATACTTGCTTCCAATTTGCAGGCTCATCGCCAAATGCATTTATCTTGTCGGTGCTCTGAATTAGGACTCCCCCCGAAACAGGACGAATTTCTAAAGGGGAAAGGTCCACATTCGGACAGGTGAGGATGCGAATCGATGGTTTGCGCATCAAAATTTCTAGAGCTGCGCTTTCATATTCTGGAGCAATTATCACTTCGGTGAAAACGTGTGAAAGCGATTCCGCCATTGCAACTGTAACTTTACGATTTGCCGCGACGACTCCACCAAATGCTGAAACTGGATCACAAG
Source organism: Candidatus Planktophila sp. (assembly GCA_044344635.1). Classification (GTDB taxonomy): domain Bacteria; phylum Actinomycetota; class Actinomycetes; order Nanopelagicales; family Nanopelagicaceae; genus Planktophila. The sequence goes on from JBIJCP010000060.1 coordinate 6,172, forward strand.
CATGCGCTGCTAAATATGCAGTCGCAATATCAGAACCGATTGCCACTCCGCATGGATTGGCATGTTTGATGATGGCAACACAGGGTTCGGTGTGATCTAGGGCGGCGCGCCAAGCGGCATCAGCATCTGTGTAATTATTAAATGACATTTCTTTTCCGTGGCTTTGCACTGCGCTTACGATCCCGGCGGGGCCGCCGCGGAATATCGATGCGTCTTGATGGGGATTTTCCCCGTAACGTAAAGAGCTCTCGCGCTTGAAAATCAAGCCAAACCAATCAGGAATATCCGTGCTGATTTGAGCTCCGAGCCAACTTGCGATCGCTAGATCGTATTCGGCGGTTGTGCGAAAAACATCTAGTGCAAAAGAGCGACGCTCATCAAAGGTCGTCCCGCCAGCGCTAACTGCTGCAAATAACTCGTCGTACTGCGCAACCTTGGCAACGACCGCGACAGAACCATGGTTTTTTGCTGCTCCGCGCAACATAGATGGACCGCCAATATCGATCTGCTCAATGCATTCTGCATATGCAGCACCTGATGAAATCGTTTCAAGGAACGGATAGAGATTTATCACGACTAAATCAATTGGCGCGATATCTAAATCGGCGATCGCCTGCAAGTGTTCTGGGTTATTTTGATCGGCCAAGATGCCGGAGTGAATCTTGGGATGAAGGGTCTTGACTCGACCTCCCATGATCTCTGGAAAGCCGGTGTAATCGCTAACCTCGGTTACTTCAATACCCGCACCTTGCAGGGTTTTAGCGGTTGAGCCAGTTGAAATGATCTCGACCCCCGCGCTAGCAAGCACTTTTCCTAGTTCGACTAGGCGATCTTTATCGTAGACACTGATAAGTGCGCGGCGAATCGGTTTACGTTCTGCCATCAGGACCTCACCAGATTAGTTAGAAGTTGCTGCAGCGTTGCAACATAAAGACGTC
>JBIJCP010000052.1:0-7854 GCA_044344635.1 Candidatus Planktophila sp.
GCTGGCGCTCTCGCTTCAATTTATAGCCTTCGGACTCTTCTGGTCCTCGCATATTCTGGTCTTCTCGTTGATTACCTTATTTATGGTTGGCCTAGGTATTTCAGTTCAATTCCCACTCTTTACTTTGCGGATGGTGGCATTTAGCGAAGGACGGCCCGATCTAGCAATCGGAAAGAGTTCTATCGCCGCTGGAATTGCTATCGCCAGCTCACCGCTCTTACTCGGAATCCTCGGCGATAACTTTGGGATCTCACGTGCCTACATAATGGTTCCGGTCTTAATTGCCATCGGTTTTACTATGGTTCTGCTCTCTCCATCCAAGCACCTCGGCGCGAATAATATTTAAATGAGTTACCGCACTCGGCGTTTTGTAACGATCTTGACTCTAATTACCTTATTAGCGCTGATCATCGTAGGAAGCTGGTAGAACGCCTTCCACAGAAATATCGTGAGGCAGATTTACTTTATTTCGAAATATCGCCCAAATTGTTAAGCAAGCACCAAGTGAGATAAGTCCACATAAAGCAATTGTCTCTCGCACGCCGATTACTTCAACTAACCAGCCAATTAGTGGTGAGCCAAATGGAGTACCACCCATAAAGATAAGTAAGTAAATACCTGAGACTCGTCCACGGATTGCCGGATCAGAATTTACTTGAATTAAAGAGTTAGCGGTGATCAACATAATCAGTGCGCTTAATCCACAAATCGGAAGCCAGAGTGAGTACCAAGTGTAGGTAGGTGCAATCGAGAGCAAGGTGATCGCGAGTGAAAAGACCACACCACCTTTAATTACAAAGATAGTTCGGCGATATCGCTCGAGCCTGGCGGATATGAGCGCACCTGTTAACGATCCAATCGCAACATAGGTTCCCAAGAGCCCATACGATGCTGGTCCCTTACCGAATTCTTTAGTTGCCATTAGCGCATTAAAGATCTGCATATTTAAACCAAAGGTGGCGACAAAGAAGACCACCATCATCACAACGTATAAATCTGGGCGGGCCAGGGCATATTCCAAACCTTCACGCACCGTGCCTTGGGTAACTTTCTTCTCTTGGATAAAGAAATCAGATTCGCGCATCCGCAATAGCGCCAATATGACGAAGAGATAGGTAAAAGCGTTAATTAAAAAGGAAGGACCGGTATCAAAGCGCGCTATAAGGAAGCCTGATAGCGCCGGACCAACCAAGCGTCCGGCGTTGAAATTAGCTGAGTTTAGGCTTACAGCATTTGCTATATCTGAATGCCCCACAATTTCTGAGGTAAATGATTGGCGAATCGGTGCATCAATCGCCGATGAGATTCCCAGAGTTAGGGCGAAGAAAAATACATGCCAAACCTGAACGCTGCCAGCCACAACTAAAAGTCCAAGCCCAAAAGATGAAAGAGCGCCGACAAAGTTGGTGGAGATTAATAGTTTTCGTTTATTTATTCGATCAGCGAGAGCTCCACCTTGGAGTGAAAATAAAAGCACAGGTGCAAATTGAATTGCAGTGACTAAACCAAGGTAGATGCCGCTGTTATCTGTGAGCTGCAGGATCAACCAATCTTGCGCAACGCGTTGGGCCCAAGTGCCGATATTTGATGCCGCATTTGCGGGAAAGAGAATTCGGTAATTGCGGTGGCGGAAAGAGCGCCAGTTGCCATCTGCCTTAACCGCCATAACGAGTATGCTTCTTCCATGAGTTCAGAGATTAAATCTGTCGTTACTCTAATCACTTTTGGTACTGTTGCATGGATAATTGCTGGATTAGTTTTAGCAATCACCGGAGCCGAAGCAAAAGTTATTTGGACCTGTGTTGTGGGAGCAACGTTAGGTGTTTGGGGAATTCGTTACTCAAAGCGCCGCGCAGCGCGCCGCGGAATATAAATAACTTAAGCTTCGAGTTGGCCAGCAATACCGCGCAGAACACGTCCTAAACGTTCGGCTTCAGGTCCTGATGGATGGCGTCCGTGGCGAAGACCATTTCCGACTCGATCTAAAATCTTAATTGTGTCTTCAATCATGGCAGCTAAATCATCGCTATTAGCGCGTGAGTTCTCCGAAAGCGATACAGGTGTATCAACAATGCGCACTGACATCGCTTGTGGGCCTTTACGGCTATCAATTACGCTAAATTCGATCTTGGTTCCGGGCTTAACAGTTGCTACACCTTCTGGAAGTGAGGTAGCTGCAAGATAAACATCTTCGCCTTCATCGTTAGAGATAAACCCAAAACCTTTTTCCAGGCTAAACCATTTGACGCGACCTGTAGGCATGGGGTGCTCCTTATAAGAATTTCAGTACTCGTGTAGCCGCGGGATGCGGGCAGGGGGCAAGTTTATCGCAAGCAAAGGCGGACGTGAACCCGAATTAAAGCTAGTTGTTGAGCGTAGCTTCTGAGTGAGCGCCGCAGCCGTGATCGACTGAGACCACGCGCGCATCATCAGGTGCGATCGCATTGGCACATACTCCAAAGGATGCACGGAGTGATCCAGCGATCGGAATAAAGAATCCGCAAGATGCGCACGGCTTTGGTGCGTTCTGTGCCAGTGGCGTATTTGGTCCACGGTCACCGGTGTACCACCGCTTACTTGCTTGGTCGCGACCCTCGATTGAAAGCACGCGCGGACGCATTAAGCCAAGATCAAATACTTCTGTTGCATCTAAACCTTCATCTTGAATTAAAGAGTTAAGGCCCGCAACTAAACGTGTGTCATCTAAAACGCTTGGCACAATTATGCCCGGTTGAATATCTTCTGGCTGAATACGATCCTTATATTCAATCCAATCTGGAGCAAGCAGTGAATCTGGGCCAGGAAGGACTACAACATCACAAACAGTTGGATCCGCTGATGCGTCGACCTTTGCAACAGTGACACACCAGCGCCAACCTTTATAACCTTGAATATCTGCATCAAATAAATAACTGGCGACGCGATTTTCATCTTCGAATTCGACAGAGATAAAGGCACCGACTTGCGAAGGCTTTTCAGCCCCCGCAAGTGCGGCATCTCTTGCAATCTCTTGCGCGTCAAATTCTTTGGTCATGGAATTAAAAATCCATTCCGCCACCGCCATCGCCCATTGGGGCGGCTGGCTTCTTCTCTGGTTTATCAGTGATTACAGCTTCTGTTGTGATGAAGAGCGCTGCAATTGATGCGGCGTTCTGCAGTGCAGAGCGAGTTACCTTTGCTGGATCAATGATTCCTGATTTGATCATGTCGACATATTCGCCAGTTGCAGCGTTAAGTCCGAAACCTACTTCGAGGTGACGCACCTTTTCGACAACGACTCCGCCTTCAAGGCCGGCGTTGATTGCGATCTGCTTAAGTGGTGCTTCGATCGAAAGTTCTACGATCTTTGCGCCAACAGCTTCTTCGCCATCTAACTTAAGCTTCTTAAATGCTTGTGTTGCAGCTTGCAAGAGCGCAACGCCACCACCGGCGACGATGCCTTCTTCAACTGCAGCCTTTGCGTTACGCACTGCATCTTCAATGCGGTGCTTACGCTCTTTTAGTTCTACTTCAGTTGCAGCGCCCGCCTTGATTACAGCAACGCCACCAGCGAGTTTGGCAAGACGCTCTTGCAACTTCTCGCGGTCGTAATCTGAATCAGACTTTTCGATTTCTGAGCGGATTTGTGCGACGCGACCCTTGATCTGTGCGTCATCTCCGCCGCCTTCAACAATCGTTGTCTCTTCCTTGCTGATCACAACTTTACGAGCGCGACCAAGAAGTTCTAGACCAGCGCTTTCTAGCTTTAGACCAACTTCTTCAGAGATAACGGTGGCACCTGTAAGGATTGCAATATCTTGCAACATCGCCTTGCGACGATCTCCGAAACCAGGGGCCTTAACGGCTGCGGCGCGGAAGATTCCGCGGATCTTGTTAACTACCAAAGTTGCGAGCGCTTCGCCTTCTACATCTTCAGCGATAATCGCAAGTGGCTTACCTGATTGCATTACCTTTTCAAGAACAGGTACGAGATCTTTGATATTTGCAATCTTTGAGTTAACGATCAAAATGTAAGCATCTTCCAGGACTGCTTCCATGCGATCTTGGTCGGTTACGAAGTAAGGCGAGATATAACCCTTATCAAAACGCATACCTTCGGTGAGCTCGAGCTCAAGACCAAATGTATTTGACTCTTCAACGGTGATAACGCCTTCTTTGCCGACCTTATCCATCGCTTCAGCGATCATGTCACCGATTGTGGAATCAGCGGCAGAGATAGATGCAGTTGCTGCGATCTGCTCTTTGGAATCAACGCTCTTTGCCATTGAGGCGAGTTCAGCAACGATCGCTGCTACTGCCTTTTCAATTCCACGCTTTAGCGCCATTGGATTTGAACCGGCGGCAACGTTACGCAGACCTTCGCGTACCAGCGCTTGGGCAAGAACTGTTGCAGTAGTAGTTCCGTCGCCAGCGACATCATCTGTCTTCTTCGCAACTTCTTTAACTAACTCTGCGCCGATCTTCTCCCACGGATCATCTAGCTCAATCTCTTTAGCAATGGATACGCCATCGTTGGTGATTGTTGGGGCGCCCCACTTCTTTTCTAGGACGACGTTACGTCCGCGAGGTCCAAGGGTTACCTTGACCGCATCAGCGAGTACGTTCATTCCACGTTCTAGGCCACGACGGGCTTCTTCGTTAAAGGCAATCATCTTTGCCATGTAATTACTCCTTTAGAGGTTTCTAGCTTTAGGGGGCGTTTTATCACTCACACCCCGAGAGTGCTAACGCCAAATCTACGGCCTTCTATTCCTAGGCGCAAAACGAGGGTGGGTTAGGGCTAGTTAACGCGCGGAGCGGGTGTTTTAACGCGCGGAGCGGGCTTGCATGCGGGCCTCACGGAGGCGGCGCAAGCGCTTAACGAGCATCGGGGATGCGGTGAGGGCATCCTCCCGATCAATTAGATCGTTAAGTAATTGGTAATAACGAGGTGCGCTGAGATCAAATAGCTCTTTAATTGCAGACTCTTTAGCGCCAGCAAAGCGCCACCAATTAGATTCGAAATCTAAGATGCGAATTTCTAGGTCGCTTAATGAATTGCTCTCTTGCTGGTTATTTTCGAGCGCGGACATATTGCAAATCTTAAACTAGAGAGCGCACAAATTGTGGGATTTAGAGCGTATCTAAAATCATTGAAATATCCGAGATCTTGGTCCAGGGATTTACTATGGCAAAACGCAAGATCGCTTCACCTTTATCTGATGATGGCGGGATAAAACCAATTTGATCTGCCAATAATTTCTCGCTCCACTTTTGATAATCCGCAGCCGCCCATCCCTTACGTTTAAAAGCTACGATAGAAAGTTCTGGTTCCATAACGAGTTCTAGATTGGGATGAGCGCGTACTAAATCAGCAGCAGCAAGTGCCACATTTAAAGTCTCTTCCATTGCTTCGGTATATGCATCAGTGCCATGTGCTGCAAGTGAGAACCAGAAAGGTAGGCCGCGCACCCGGCGAGTTAAGTGAATTGCATAATCCGATGGCGACCACGAGCCATCGCGCAGCGTTTCTAAGTACGAAGCATGCTGAGTATGTGTCTCTTTTGCGATCTCGGGGTTGCGATAGATCAGTGCGCAGGCATCAAAGGGCGCAAAGAGCCATTTGTGTGGGTCGACTATTAAGGAATCTGCATCTTCAATACCGCTGAATTTGGCGCGCACGGAAGGTGCGCAAAGCGCCGCTAAGCCATAAGCGCCATCGACGTGGAACCAAATATCGCGCGCATGTGTTGCCGCGCCAACTGACTGCAGATCATCAATGATTCCTAGATTGGTTGTTCCGCCGGTTGCAACCACAGCGAAGACGCGAGTATTTGAAGTAGCGTGAAAATTATCAATCGCTGCACCCACTGCATCGCCATGAATCTTACGATCGCTGCCTGGTTCTATTTCTAAAAGGTCGACATCCATAATATCTGCGGCGCTAGCGATCGATGAATGCGCCTCCGCGCTGCAGGCAATTGCCCACCTGGAGGTTTTTGGAAATTTCTTGCGTGCATCTGCCCGCGCTGCGACTAGCGCAGAGAGATTTCCAACTGTTCCGCCTTGTACAAATACTCCGCCGGCGCTCTGCGGTAAACCTGCTAAATCTGCAATCCAGCGCAGCGCTTGGTTTTCGGCAAAGACTGCACCTGCTCCTTCTTGCCAAGAACCACCATAGAGTGAACTTGCACCGACTACTAGATCAAATAAATTTGAATACTCCGTCGGAGCTGAAGGGATAAAAGCTAAATTGCGGGGATGATCTGTTGAGATACACGCTTTTGCTAGAACATTTGTAAATACGGCGAGAGCTTCGTGGCCACCTAAACCTTTAGCGGTGATGGTGTTGCCGACTTCATTAAATAAATCTTCAGCGGTGCGCGGTCCATCTAGCGGGGGATCATCCTTTAAGCGATGCAGGCTGTAGGTGAGAATTTCTTGAGCCAGCGCCTCAACTTCTGGTGTAAAATTATGAATTGGCATAATCAGTGCGGTTGGCTTTTCGAATTAAGTTGCGCATCATGGTTGGAAATACAAAGATGTGGAATGGCAGAACTGCATACCAATAAATTTGCCCGCCCAGACCGCGCGGTGAGAAACTCGCTTCTTGGCGCACGATTCGATTATCGCCATCTTCAATGATTGTAAATTCTAACCACGCTTTACCCGGTAAAACCATCTCGGCGTAAAGTTTTAACCTAACTCCACGATCGATCTCTTCTACTCGCCAAAAATCTAAACTGTCACCAACGCGCAGCGTTAAAGGATCACGACGTCCACGACGTAAACCAACGCCACCGAAGAAACGATCTAATAATCCGCGCAAGAACCAGAGGAAATCTGCGCCGTACCAACCGTTATCACCGCCAATGCTTTCAATTGCTTGCCAGAGCGCTGACGCAGAGGCGGCGGTCTTCTGTTCGCGGCGATCACGTAAAACCATTTCGCCGGCCCATTCGGGATCGCCCTGTGCTTTCTGCCAAGGAGCAGTTGGATATGCCGCATCTGACCAGCGAGTTATCACATCACGATCGGCGATTTTGGAGAGCGCTAACTTAACAGCGCCTTCAACATCGATAAAACCTTCTGGCGGCGGTGCGATTATCGAATCAATACTCTTCTTTGGATCGGCGACAACTTCACTAATCAAAGATTCAACTAGCGGTCGCGCCAGCGCAGTTGGGACTGGTGTAACAAAACCAATCCAAAGGCTGGATAACTTTGGCGATAAAACCGGAACTTGAATAATCCAGCGCTTACGCAGACCGGATAACTTGGCAAATTTCTGCATCATATCTGCGTAAGAAAGAACTTCTGTACCGCCAATATCGCAGATCTTTGAAACTGGCGTTGGCAGCGTCGCACATTTACGTAGGTAATAAAGCGCATCACGAATTGAGATTGGTTGCGTTAAATTCGAAACCCATTTAGGCGTCGTCATAATCGGCAAGCGATGAGTTAGGTGGCGGAGCATTTCAAAGGACGCTGAGCCAGATCCGATGATGATTCCGGCGCGAAGTTCGAGTACCGGAACTTTTCCAGATGCTAACTGTGTTCCAGTGTTCATACGCGAAGCCAGATGTTGGCTGCGGTTTTTATCGTTTGCAATCCCACCTAGATAAATAATCTGCGAAACGCTTTCAGCTTCGGCTGCCGCGGCAAAATTCTGCGCCATAGCGTTTTCAACTTCATCGAAATTCTTACCGGCATTTATGGAGTGCAAAAGATAGAAAGCGGTATGAACACCATGCAGTGCACGCTTTAGATCAGCAAGGCTGTTGGCATTTCCCTCGACAATTTCTACATCCTTAGCCCAGGGTTGCTCATTAACTTTCTGGGCATCGCGCACTAATACTCGAACCCGACATTTAT
>JBIJCP010000053.1:0-7737 GCA_044344635.1 Candidatus Planktophila sp.
ATTGAACTGACGACCTGCGCATTACAAGTGCGCTGCTCTACCACTGAGCTAGAGAGGCTTGCCGCCCTTGCGGGCAACGGGCGTAATTATGGCAGTTAACGGCGTAATGTAAAAATCATCATTCTCAGCAGCGCTTCAAGGGTAGGTTTACCGCATGCGATTGGGCGTTTTAGATCTGGGTTCAAACACCATCCACCTTCAAGTCGTCGATGCGCATCCTGGTGCGCGGCCTAATCCGACAACGAATCAAAAGGTGGAACTGCGCTTACACGAATACTTGAGCAAAGAAGGTGAGATCACTCCTGAAGGCGTTGGTCTCCTGGAAGCCTCCATTGCCGATGCAATTTCACACGCTAAAGAATTTCAAACAGAAGAGATCTTAGCCTTTGCCACATCTGCCATACGCGATGCTAAAAATGGCCAGCAGATTCTTGATGGGATAAATAAAAAGTTTGAGATCGATCTTCAAGTTCTCTCTGGCGGTGGATCACTAGAGATTGCAGTTGGCGATGATGAGCGAGCCGAAGCCACCGTTTCTCTTCCACTGGGCGCATCAAGATTAACCCGAGAGTATCTTGACTCTGATCCGCACGCGTCAAAGGAGATAAAGGCTTTAGAAAGTTATGTCTTAGATGCAGTTAAAGAATCTGTTCCGGAAGACATCATGGAACATATCGCAGATCACTTTGTCGCAACAAGCAAAACTTTTAGAACTCTGGCTCGCTTAGGAGAGCATTGGTTTGATGATAATCCAAAGTATTTAAAGATTAACTCGCTAACTAAGATGATCCCTAAGTTACAAGAGATGTCTAGCAAAGAGCGTTCCGAACTACCTGGAGTCTCACAGAGCAGAGCACGCCAAATTGTGGCGGGTGCAATAGTCGCGCGCACCGTTATGGAGCAATTGCACATTAATGAATTAGAGATCTGTCCTTGGGCGCTGCGCGAAGGAATCGTGCTGCGCTGGCTAGATTGGATGGAGCGTTAAAGCTAGCAAATTACCCTAAGTTAAAGGTTCATCTATCCAGTCGCAGGCGATAACTTCTCCCGCGCGACAATGTAAAACGATTGCTTGCGCAGGTTCTAGCTCGCGATCCATTGATTTGAAGTACTTCTTTCCTACTAGCTTCTTCACTACTTTTGGAATTATTGGGTTGTGGCTGCATACAATTGCCGGTACGCCACGATCCATCAAATCTTGCACATAATCTAAAGGCGCTTGGCGATCCACTGCAAAGCCATACTCTGATAAATCTGAAGAAAAAATAGGCGTCTTGGTTAGGGAGCGAGCGAGCAAATCGATTGTCTCAATGCAACGCAAGGCATCTGATGTATGAATCTCAGCAGGGTTATAAGGCATATAGATTGGTAAGAGGCGCTTTGCCTGTAATTGACCGTGGTGTTCTAGCGGACGATCACCATCATCTCCATCCCACTCTGTGCGCTTTAACGCTTTTGCGTGGCGCAATAAAATAATAGGAAAAGTATCGGCGCCAAAATCTAAGAAGAAGTCAACTATCGCGCGATCATCTTTATTGGTCAGCTTCTCTTTTGCTTCCTTGGGGGTTAACCACTCAACTAGATCTACTTCTTCTGGGCTTGGATTGCCAGTTTGTGCAGTCGCAGCTGCTGCCCAATAGCGAACTTCTTTTGGCGCTCCTTCTAATTTGTAAACTACCGTTCCAATTTCAGGTCCAAAGATGGATTCATAACCGGTCTCTTCTTGAATTTCGCGATAGCCGGCTGAAATATGAGATTCACCTGGCTCAACTTTTCCTTTAGGAAGCGACCAGTCGTTATATCTGGGGCGATGGATAATAGCGATCTCAAGATCATCATTGCTTGCTCTACGCCATAAAACGGCACCTGCTGCTTGAATCATTGGAGCCTTAGCTTCCTTAGGCATTAGTGTGCTTTCTTGTAGCGCTTTATATAGATGCTCTGCAGATCTTGCAGAGGCTCTCCAGATGCCTTCTTTGCAACGCGTAACCATTTATCTTCTCTTTGGTGCCAGCTAGCCGTTTCATCGCTGAGCGAGAGATCAAGCATTTCTTGAAGTGATGCTTTATGGGTAGCGCGCTCGATTCGCACCAAACTTTCTACGCGACGGTCTAAATTGCGGTGCATTAAATCTGCGCTACCAACCCAGTATTCATCACTTCCTCCATTTATAAAGTGATAAATACGTGAGTGCTCAAGAAATCTCCCCAAGATAGAACGCACTTGGATATTCTCCGATAAACCTGCAATACCAGGTTTGAGTGAGCAGATTCCACGAATTACCAGATCAACTTTTACCCCGGCTTGCGAAGCTCTATAAAGTGCTTCTACAAATTCTTCATCGAGCAACGAGTTTAATTTCATCTGAATGCCCGCAGGCTTACCTGCTTTAGCGTTACTTATTTCTTGATCAATTTTCTCCAATAGCCCCGTGCGTAGCGTTCGGGGCGCTACCAAAAGACGTGAATACGTTGAATGTGGGGCAAAACCTGAGAGTTGATTAAATAACTTTGTTAAATCCTCGGTAAGAACGGGGTCGGTGCTTAATAAACCTAGATCTTCATAGAATCGTGCAGTCTTTGGATTGTAATTTCCAGTGCCCATATGGCAATAAAGTCGTAAGCCTTGCGCTTCATCGCGAACTACTAGCGAAATCTTTGCGTGGGTCTTAAGTCCCATCAACCCGTAGACCACGTGTACTCCGGCTGCTTCAAGTTTGCGCGCCCATCGCACATTTGCTTGCTCATCAAATCGGGCGCGAATTTCGATAACTGCAAGAACTTGTTTGCCAGCTTCCGCTGCCTCAATTAGCGCTTCTACGATTGGTGAATCACCTGATGTGCGATAGAGCGTCTGCTTAATCGCTAAAACATCGGGATCTTGTGCGGCATGTTGCAAGAACTGAACTACTGATGAGGTAAATGACTCATAAGGGTGGTGGAGCAAGATCTCACCCTGGCGAATGGCGGCAAAGAATAAATCTGGTTCTTCTGAATCCACTTCACGCAGTGCAGCGACGGTGCGGGATCTAAAGGCTGGATATTTAAGTTTTGGCAGATCCAAGTCGGCGATCTTCGCTAAGTCGGTGAGATCGAGGGGTGCGGGCAGAGATAAAACATTTGCCGGGTTGATATCTAACTCTTCGCAGAGCGTATTTAAGAGTTGTTCATCAATTCCCTCTTCAATTTCAAGTCGAACTGGTGGTCCAAAGCGTCTCCGCGCTAACTCTTGTTCAATTGAGTTCAGTAAATCTTCGGAATCTTCCTCTTCAAGTTCGATATCTTGATTTCTTGTGACTCGGAATGTGTAATGATCTTGAATTAGCATTCCCGGAAATAGTTCTTGCAGATGAATGGCGATCAACTCTTCTAGCGGTAGAAATCTTTTACAGTGGGGGGTCGGATTGACTGCAATCAGCCTTGCGAGAATTGGTGGCACTTTTACTCTTGCAAAGTACTCTTCAGAGCTCTTTGGATTTTTTACAATCACCGCAAGATTTAGCGAGAGCCCCGAAATATATGGGAACGGATGCGATGGATCTACCGCCAGTGGGGTTAATACCGGAAAGATGCGATCGCTAAAGATTCGGGAGACATAGCTGTGTTCATCATCATTTAAATCATCCCAGTGAATTATCTCAATTTCGTGCCCTTTTAATTCGGGAGCAATCTTCTTCTTAAATAGATCTGCATGTCTCTTACTTAATTCGCGTACTTTTGTAGATATTGCATCTATTAATTCTGATGGAGTGTATCCGGCTGAGTTAACTAAATTTGGGTTTGTTTCGACTTTTCCAAGTACAGATGCCACGCGCACCATGTAAAACTCATCTAAGTTAGAGGCAAAGATCGTTAAGAATCTAACTCTCTCCAAAAGTGGAATTGTTTCATCTTCAGCTAGCTCTAGAACTCGCTCATTAAAAGAGAGCCAACTGATCTCTCGATCAATCAAATGACCAGCATCAGGCATTGGTTTATCATCTCTCGTTTAGGTGAATTTCAAGTAATCGCGATATGGACAGAGGCTAAACAGGCCAGCGTGTGGGGGTTGGATACTTTGCCGAACGTCCATCTCCTGATGATCTTCCACGCAGGCGGCGCCAAATCCAAGGTAGCGCAAATGTGAAGAACCAAATCGCAGAGATCAATCGTTTCTTCAGCCAAGGAGTTGGTTTCGCCGGTGGCAAAGGAATGCGCCAACTTGGATCAAATTGGTATCCCAGCCTTTCTAAAAGTGCTTGCGCAACTCGATGATGGCCTTCAGCATTTAAGTGCAGTCGATCAAATGCTAGGAAGCGGCTATCACTAAAGAAGCTTTCTCCATTAGCGTCAATAACGATCGCACCAACTTCAGCGCCAACTTTGCGAACATTTTTATTGAAATCTCCAAAGCGCGCAGCCCAAACTTCTGAGCCACGTCCAGTGTTTCCGGTGCGTTCTAAAACGGTAAATAACATAAGCGTCGCACCGGTTGCAGCGGCACGGCGCACAGCATCTGTATAAAGTCCTTGTGCAACTTCAGGTTTGTAACCTGGTCGCAGCGCATCATTAGCTCCTGCGTGAAATGTTAATAAAGTTTCGGGACCAGTGACATAGCCAATCGCAACTGATAGTTGGTCTTCGATTACTTGCTTAAGCAACTTGCCGCGGATCGCCAAATTTACATAAGTAAATTGAGGTGACTCTTGCGCCATAACATCTGCGACGCGATCTGCCCATCCGCGATATTGCCCGTCGACAATTACATCGGACATTCCTTCGGAGTAAGAATCCCCACAGACGATTAAGCGATTAAATTTCATTTCCTTGCTCTTTCTTAATGTTTATTTACGGCGTTGCTCATCAACCCAGAAGAGTGCGATTGAGGTCGCCACGCTGGCATTTAGTGATTCAGTAGTTGCGCGCATTGGAATCGAAACAACTAGGTCACACTTTTCGCGGACTAATCGAGATAAGCCCTTACCTTCTGATCCAACCACGATCATTACATTCTCTGTGGCAACTCTCATGCCGCTTAGCGTTTCATCGGCTTCGCCATCCAAGCCAATTACAAAACAGCCTAATTTCTTGGCATCTTCAATGGTGCGCGCCATATTTGTTACTTGTGCAACCGGCAGGCGTGCAGCCGCACCCGCAGATGATTTCCACGCTGATGCAGTCATTGCCGCTGCGCGACGTTCTGTCATAACAACGCCAGCAGCGCCAAAGGCGGCGGCGCTTCGCACGATTGCGCCAAGGTTGCGAGGATCGGTTACGCCATCGAGAGCCACAATCAAAATTGGATGATTGGCCCGTTCACTAATCTCTTGGAAAGAAGAGTATTGATATGGCTTAATTGCCAAGATAATTCCTTGGCTATTAGCGCTAATGCCTTCGATTTCTGCGCGATGGACTTCGCGAATAGGAAGTTGATGATGCAGCGCAAGTTGCAGCGACTCAGCGACACGATCGTCGACATCAATGCTGCGCGCAACAATTAACTCTGTCGCCGGAACACTTGCACGCAAAGCCTCGAGCACAGCATTGCGTCCTGAAACAATTTCGCCCTTGGGTTTTTCGCTACGTCCTGTGCGAGTTCTAACTGGAGCTTTCTTTTCGGCAGCCTTCTTACGTTTTGCTGCTGCGTGATAAGGACGATCTTCCGCTTTAGGAGTTGGACCTTTTCCTTCTAAGCGACGCTTATTCTTTCCACCGGTTCCACCAGTTGGACCTTTCTTAGAACTACTTCGAGCTGCGCCACGAGGTTTTGCAGTGCCGGCCATTTACTTCTCGCTTATCTGTGAGATTGACCAACGTGGCCCTTGTGCTGTGTCTTCAATATTTATACCGAGTGATGCAAGTCCATCACGAATCTGATCTGATGCAGCAAAATCTTTTCGTTCTCGCGCGGCAGTTCGTTGTGCCAGCGCTAACTGAATAACTCCATCTAGCGCATCGGTCAAATCTGCACCGCCAGATGTTGCAAAGGCGGGATCAAGTGGATCGCACCCAAGAACTTCAAGAGCTCCGCGAATCTCACTTGCTGATGCTGCAATAACTGATTTATCGCCAGATGTGATTGCGCTATTTCCTAGGCGCAGCGCCTCAGAAATACCCGCTAAAGCAGTTGGTACCGCTAAATCATCGTTCATTGCATCGGTAAAACCTTGTGAGATAACTGGAGTTGGAGCAGTGCCTAAAATTTCAGTGGCGCGATTTAAGAAGCCTTCGATACGCCGGAAGGCTGTTGCTGATTCGGCCAGCGCTTCGTGAGAAAACTCGAGCATAGAACGGTAATGAGCGCTGCCGAGATACCAGCGTAATTCGATACCGCGAACTTTCTTCAGTAGTTCGGCTACTTGTAGCGAATTACCAAGTGACTTGCTCATCTTTTCACCAGATGCAGTTACCCAAGCGTTATGCATCCAACGTTTTGAAAATGCAAAACCCGCTGCCTCTGATTGTGCGATCTCGTTTTCATGGTGCGGAAAGATTAAATCTAAGCCGCCGCCGTGGATATCAAATGACTCACCGAGATATGCATAAGCCATCGCAGAACATTCCAAGTGCCAGCCGGGACGGCCTGCACCCCAGGGCGTTGGCCAAGATGGATCTCCGGGCTTGGCCGCTTTCCATAGCGCAAAATCACGTGGATCTTTCTTAAAGGTTTCATCAGCATCTGCCG
Source organism: Candidatus Planktophila sp. (assembly GCA_044344635.1). GTDB lineage: Bacteria > Actinomycetota > Actinomycetes > Nanopelagicales > Nanopelagicaceae > Planktophila. The sequence goes on from JBIJCP010000053.1 coordinate 6,664, forward strand.
CAGGTTGCAGATCATCTAACTTCTGACGAGAGAGGGTTAGATAAGAATTTAACTTACGTACTTCAAGATAGACATCTCCGTTGCCGGGGGCATAAGCAGCGCCGCGTTCAATAAGGCTAGCCATCAATTCAATCATCTGGGTGATGTGACCTGTGGCGCGTGGTTCGTAAGTTGGTGGCTGCACATTTAACGCTGCATAAGCATCAGAGAAAGCGCGTTCGTACTTCATCGCCACAGCCCACCATGGTGATTCTTCGTGGACTGCCTTATGCAAAATTTTGTCATCAATATCGGTGACATTACGAATAAAGGTGACGTTATATCCTGACTTGGTTAGCCAACGGCGCAAGATATCGAAGTTCACGCCTGAACGAACGTGGCCGATATGTGGAGGCGCTTGCACGGTTGCACCACATAAATAGATTCCGACTTCGCCAGCTTTTAACGGCACAAATGCAGATGTGGTTCGCGTTAGCGTGTCATAAAGAGAGAGCGAACTCATTGGCTAAGTCTATCTTGCAACGCTTATTTAGAATAAATCAGCGCTGATGCAATGGCGGCAATGCCCTTGCCTTCGCCAGTTAAGCCCATCCCATCGGTAGTCGTTGCTAATAATGCGACTTCTGCTCCACCTAACGCTGCAGAAAGTACAGCGATTGCTTCAGCGCGACGCGAACCTATCTTGGGACGATTGCCAATTACTTGCACGGATACGTGGGAAATTTTATAGCCGGCCTTTTCGACCAAGGCTAAAGTTTCATTTAACAACGTCGTTCCAGAAGCGCCCGCGTATTCAGGTTTATTGGTTCCGAAGTTTGAACCCAAATCGCCTAATCCGCTTGCTGCAAATAGCGCATCGCAAATTGCATGAGATGCCACATCGCCATCTGAATGTCCTTCTACTCCATCTTGATCTGGCCACAATAAACCAGCCAACCAAAGTGGTCGTCCAGATTCAAAGCGATGTGCATCAACACCAACACCAGTTTTAAAAGTTTTTGATTGGCCTAAAAATTGCAGTGCTGTCGCTAGATCTGAAGCGGTGGTGATTTTCAAAGCGCGTTCTTCACCTGC
>JBIJCP010000010.1:0-17713 GCA_044344635.1 Candidatus Planktophila sp.
ACGCTTCTTTGGTGCTGCTTTCTTAGCTGCGGCCACGTACTTCTCCTATCGGAATGGTTCGGATCCGTCACCCAAACCTGTTCGTGGATAAGTGTGACGGAAATGTAAAAATATTGCTAGTACATAGTGATAAAAAAGGTAGTGCGTGTCGCAATTTATTTTTTAAATTTTTTGTGCATTTAAGAAAAATTTAACGATTTCGGTTACCGAGATAGCGATTTTTCCCTCTGAAATTCCGCCAAAATTTCGCCCTAAACTCTCAATTTTGGATTTACTTTTCTCAATTTTGGCGATTTTCTACCAAATTTTCCTTTTCGGCGCGGATTTTTCGCGCTACGGCGGCAAATTTCTTGCTTTGGACGGCATATTCTCAAAATTTCGGCGCGAAAATGGCCAAAAGTTACCGAGAAGTTCAATCTAGTAACCGCCGCCATTTGCGCACCGAATTTCGGGTGTGCAAATGGAGATCTTCTTTAGTTAAAGGTATTTTCAGCGCTAGGGAAAGTCCCCCCACGCACATCGTCGGCAAATTCTTGCGCCGCATCCGTTATCTCTTGGCGCAGGTTGCGATAAGCCTTAGCTAACTTGGGTGGCTTGGCGGTTAAGCCAACTAAATCTGTCCAGACCAATACTTGTGCATCGCAATCAACGCCTGCGCCGATTCCAATCGTTGGAATTGAAAGCGCAGCGGTGATCTTTGCCGCGAGTTCGGCCGGTACTAGTTCAAGGACCAGGGCGAAAGCGCCGGCTTTTTCAAGAGCGAGCGCCGCTTGCAAAATAACTTCGCCATCTTCGCGCCCTTGGACTCGATAGCCCCCCAGTTGATGAAGTGACTGTGGGGTAAGGCCCAAGTGGCCCATTACAGGGATTCCTGCCGATGTTAACTTTTCAACGGTGGCCAAATGTGCGCCCTCTAATTTAACCGCCATCGCCCCAGCCTCTTTAAAGAAACGGGTAGAAGTTATTAGCGCTTGCTCGGGTGAATTCTCGTAAGAACCAAAGGGCAGATCGGCGATGACCATGGCGCGTTTTGAGGCGCGGACAACGGCGCGGGTCAGCGGAATTAATTCATCGACTGTAACTGCGATCGTATTTTCACCACCGAGAAAATTATTGCCGGCGCTATCGCCAACTAGCAGGACGGGGATTCCCGCTTGGTCAAAAATCTCTGCAGTCATCTGCTCGTATGAAGTTAGCATCGCCCACTTTTCGCCAGCGGCCTTTGCTTTCTTCAGATCTACGATCGTGACGCGGCGATGGGCCGCCCCACCGTAAAGGGTCGTAGTGGACTCAGACTTTGATCTCATTTCTTCCTCCAGCCTCGAAGCTTCGCGAGAAGTCTCCGGGTATTTCAATTGAGGGTCTTGAGATAAGAGTAATCCATTACTCTTGAAGTATGAAGTTGCGCATTGCACTGGCACAGGTCAACCCGACAGTCGGTGATCTGGCAGCTAACGCTGAGTTGGTGCGTCAGAACGTTGCCACCGCTCAATCTGCCGGCGCACATATCGTTGTATTTCCCGAGATGGTCTTAACGGGGTATCCAGTCGAAGATTTAGCGCTGCGACCTTCCTTTCAAAGCGCCAGCCAGAAGGCGCTCGCTCAATTGGCTACGGAGTTAACTGGGGAGATTGTTGCCATTGTTGGCTACCTTGATCAAGTAAATGGTGCGCCACAAAATATGGTGGCAGTTATTTCAGGTGGTGCGGTCAAGGCGCGGTATGCCAAGTGCCACTTACCAAATTACGGCGTCTTCGATGAGTTCCGCAATTTTGTGCCAGGGGATAAGACTTTGGTGGTCCGTATCCACGGCGTCGATGTGGGTATCGCCATCTGCGAAGATCTTTGGATAGATGGCGGAATCACCGCGCAATTAGCCGATCGTAAACCGGGGCTAATCATCGTCCCCAATGGTTCTCCTTATGAACGCGCTAAAGATGATCTGCGTTTGGCGCTGGTAACCAAGCGCGCTCGCCAGGCAGCAGCCCCGCTGGTTTATGTAAATATGACCGGTGGCCAAGATGACTTAGTTTTCGATGGCGATAGCATTGTTGTAAATTCTGATGGCGCAGTAATTGCGCGCGCTCCGCAATTTGAAGATGGCGTAGCCGTTGTTGATCTAGATGTTGCAACAAAGACAAGCACGCCAGATGTGATTATCTCTGAAGCGCCAGTCAGCGTTGATCGCGCTTTAATTCCAGGTATTGCAGTGAGGCTAGAAGACCACGCAGAAATCTGGCAGGCGTTGGTAATTGGCCTTAGAGATTATGTAGAAAAGAATGGCTTCCGTAGCGTTGTTCTTGGATTATCAGGCGGAATCGATTCTGCGTTGGTAGCCGCGATCGCTATCGATGCATTAGGTGCCAAACGTGTTAATGGCGTGGCCATGCCAAGTAAATATTCATCAGATCATTCAATATCAGATGCGCAAGCTTTAGCTTCGGCAACCGGAATCCACTTCCGTACTGTGCCAATTGCGCCAATGGTTGAGGCCTATATGAATAACCTAGTCTTAAAGGGGCTGGCGGAAGAGAATTTGCAGGCCCGCGTTCGTGGCACCACCTTGATGGGGATCTCCAATCAAGAAGGCCATCTGGTTTTAGCGACCGGCAATAAGTCAGAACTCGCCGTTGGTTACTCAACGCTTTATGGAGATGCAGTCGGTGGCTTTGCCCCGATTAAAGATATTTACAAGACCGATGTTTGGGCGTTGGCTCGCTGGCGAAATGAAATCGCACGCAGTCGCGGTGAGGCTGAGCCAATTCCGGTTAACTCGATTGCGAAAGAACCAAGCGCTGAACTGCGCCCCGATCAAAAGGATTCTGATTCGCTTCCAGATTACTTATTACTTGATCGCGTATTAACCGCCTATGTTGATGACGATCAAGGTTCAGAGGCTTTGATTGCCGCAGGCTTCGATGAGGCCTTGGTCAGTCGGGTGATCGCGATGGTCGATAAGGCTGAGTACAAGCGGCGCCAATATCCTCCTGGCACAAAGGTTTCCAAGCGGGCTTTCGGCAAGGATCGACGGTTGCCAATGACGAGCCGTTGGCAAGAGGGTTCGTAACACAGCCGTAACTTGACCTTGGCAAGATGTGGCTATGTCCGCAAATGATTCACAGATGAGCAAGCAGCAAGAATTTGTGCTGCGCACTATTGAAGAGCGCAATATTCGTTTTATCCGACTCTGGTTTACCGATGTCTTGGGTTATTTAAAATCAGTTGCGATCGCACCAGCTGAGTTAGTCAACGCCTTCGAAGAAGGTATCGGCTTCGATGGTTCTGCGATCGAAGGATTTGCGCGCGTAACCGAATCGGATATGTTGGCAAAACCCGATCCTGCAACATTTTCAATTTTGCCTTGGCGTACTGAATCACCGGGCGCCGCTCGTATGTTCTGCGATATCACTATGCCTGACGGATCTCCATCGCATGCCGATCCGCGCAATGTGCTGCGCCGTACTTTAAATAAGGCAGCACAAATGGGTTACACCTGTTACACCCACCCAGAAATTGAATTCTTCTTATTTAAATCAAATCCAGTAAAGGGCGAGCAGCCAGTGCCGGTTGATCAAGGTGGCTACTTTGATCACACACCAGCGGTGGTGGGCCACGACTTCCGCCGCCAGGCGATTACGATGTTGGAGGCAATGGGAATCTCAGTTGAATTTAGCCATCACGAAGGCGCTCCCGGTCAGCAAGAAATTGATCTGCGCTATGCCGATGCGCTAAGTACCGCAGATAACATCATGACCTTCCGCCATGTAATTAAAGAAGTCGCCCTCGAACAAGGCTTTTACGCATCATTTATGCCAAAGCCATTTACCGATCATCCCGGCAGCGGAATGCATACCCACGTCTCGCTCTTTGAAGGCGAGAAGAACGCTTTCTACGATGCTTCTGCCGAATTTAACTTATCTAAAGTGGCGCGTTCCTTTATCGCAGGAATCTTGAAGCACGCATCTGAGATCACGGCAGTCACAAATCAGTGGGTTAATTCTTATAAGCGCCTGCAAGGTGGAGGAGAAGCGCCATCGCTGATTACTTGGGGCCACAACAATCGCAGTGCGCTAGTGCGCATCCCGATGTATAAACCAAATAAAGAGAATTCAACTCGTATCGAATTTCGCTCTCCTGATTCTGCCTGCAATCCTTATTTGGCATATGCGGTTATGTTGGCGGCAGGGCTGAAGGGGCTAGAAGGAGATTACAAACTGGTTGATGATGCCGCCCCTGAATCACTGCCTGCCAATTTAAATGAGGCGATTGCGGTAATGGAGAAGAGCGAGCTGGTCCGTGAGACCTTAGGCGAGCATGTCTTTGAATATGTTCTGCGCAATAAGCGCGCCGAATGGCAGGATTACCGCCGTCAGGTCAGCGCTTACGAGCTAGATCGATATTTGCCGGTTCTTTAGCGGGCGCTTTCGCCCCTTTTCCACATTTCGCTGTTACTTTATTGGTATGAGTAAAGAGATCACAGACCGCGGTTTGCGCCGCATCAACTTATTTGCCGGCGTTCTTCACTTTGGGCAGATGGTGGCGGTTCTTGCGCTTTCATCAGATTTCACGCTGCCCATCACCGCGCGATACATGTCGGGCCCTCCCGGAAGCACCTACGGCGATCTAATTGTCTTGTACGACGCACCACTTGCAATTGGTGTGGCAATATTCCTAGGCCTTTCCTCGCTTGCTCACTTTATAGTCGTTAGCCCTAAATTCTTTCCGCGATATATCGCAGGGCTAGCCGCCCACCGAAACTTCTTCCGCTGGGTTGAGTATTCAATTAGCTCATCAGTAATGATCGTTTTGATTGCGCAAGTCACCGGAATATCCGAGGTCACCGCCTTGATTTCAATCTTCGGAGTCAACGCCTCAATGATTCTCTTTGGTTGGCTACAAGAAAAGTATGAAGAGCCAGGTAACGGCGGCTGGATTCCATTTATCTTTGGCTGCATCGCCGGCGCAGTGCCGTGGCTGGCGCTGGTCTTCTATGTCTTTGCAATTGGCGGGGTTGGCGAAAATCAAGCACCTACCTTCGTTTACTTCATAGTCTTTACAATTTTCGCATTGTTTAATTCATTCGCCCTTGTGCAATTTCTTCAATATAAAAAGATTGGCAAATGGTCAGATTACCTACGTGGAGAGCGCACCTACATCACTCTCTCGCTCGTTGCGAAATCACTCCTTGCTTGGCAGATATTTGCAAACACGCTTATCCCTGTCTAAAGAATTAATCTAACTTTTATTGGAGGATAAGTGGCACTTCGTTGGGGATATTTAGGCGCGGGCGGAATCGCCGACATCATTGCAACTGACTTTGGCCACGCTGGGTTAAAGATTCAAGCCGTTGCAACGCGCGATCTGGCGCGCACCAACGCCTTCGCCGATAAGTTCAATATCCCAAATCGCCATCCAGATTACGCCGCGCTTGTGGCGGATCCAGAAGTCGATGTAATTTACATTTCAACGGTTCAGACCTTGCACCGCGATCACGCGCTGCTGGCGATTGCAGCCGGAAAACATGTACTGCTGGAAAAACCTTTCACCATGAACGCAGCCGATGCTCATGAAATTTATGCTGCGGCAAAAGCGAAAAAGGTCTTTGTGATGGAGGCGATGTGGACGCGCTTCTTGCCGACCATGAATGCGGTATTTGCTGCAATTGAAGCAGGCGAGATTGGCACTCCACACTTTGTTTACGCCGACCACAGCCAATACCTGCCAATCGAGCGCGCTCCACGCCTTTGGAATCGTGAACAAGGTGGCGGTGCGCATTATGACTTAGGAATTTATCCAGTCCACATGGCTATTCGCACCCTGGGAATTCCAGATTCAGTCAGTGGCAAATCAGTAATGACAGATACTGGCGTTGATTCGGCAACAGCTGCGGTCTTGCAATATAACAACGGCAGTCTGGCGTTGATTAACTCTTGCATGACTATGGCCGGAACAATAAATGCGGCGATCCACGGAACCAAAGGAAGAATCGATATCGATGGTTGGTTCTTTGAACAAACCACCTTCAGTATTTACGACAACCAACATAAATTGGTCCGTAGATATGAAGAGAAGATCGCTGGCCGAGGAATGCAATATCAAGGGATTCACGTCGAAGAGTGCATCGCAAAAGGCCTTACTGAAAGTCCAATTTTGAGCCTTGCCGAAACGGTGAAGATTATGGAAGTAATGGAGCAGATTCACGTCTTTTAAACCGGCGCAAGCGCTTATTTGCTCAGATGTAACGCTGAGCGTTACTATTTCACCATGTTGTTAACCGTGACACTTCGCAGCCTCCTCCTTCGCTGCCGTGGCGGGGCCAAGTAAGCCGGTCCCCTCGCCGCGGGGTTTGTCGCACCGGTAAAACCCGACAAAACCCAAAAATTAGGAGTTAAGTAAATGTCAGTAGAAAAGAATTTTCCTGATCAAAAACCATCGCAGATGCCGGTGCATCGTTATTCATCATTTATTCCTGTTGATTTAAAGGACCGCACCTGGCCAACCAAGCAGATGAGCAAAGCGCCACAGTGGTGCTCAGTTGATCTGCGCGATGGCAATCAAGCGCTCATCGATCCAATGGATACGCCACGCAAGTTGGCCATGTTTAAACTCCTTGTAGAAATGGGTTACAAAGAGATCGAAGTTGGATTCCCTTCCGCATCTCAAACCGACTTTGATTTTGTTCGCAAGATAATCGATGATGGCTTGATACCCGATGACGTTGTGATTCAAGTGCTCACCCAAGCGCGCGAACCATTGATCCGTCGCACCTATGAAGCGATTAAAGGCTCGAAGCAAGCGATTGTTCACCTTTACAACTCAACATCAACTCTGCAGCGTCGCGTTGTCTTTGGTCTCGATAAGGATGGGATCAAGAAGATCGCTACCGATGGCGCACAGCTCTGTCTTGATTTACGTTCCACAGTTCCTGACACCAAAGTCTCTTTTGAGTATTCACCTGAGTCTTACACAGGCACTGAGTTGGAATTTGCGGTGGAAGTTTGCAACGCGGTAAACGCCATCTGGAAGCCGACTCCGCAGTGGAAGACAATTATGAATCTGCCAGCCACGGTTGAAATGGCAACTCCAAATGTTTATGCAGATTCGATTGAATGGATGTGCCGCAACCTAGAAAATCGTGAGAGCGTCATCGTTTCTCTACATCCACATAACGATCGTGGAACCGGAGTAGCAGCAGCCGAACTTGGCTATCTAGCCGGTGCAGATCGTATTGAAGGAACGCTTTTCGGAAATGGCGAACGCACTGGAAATGTTTGTCTGGTGACCCTTGGAATGAACTTGGTTTCTCACGGCATCGATCCAATGGTTGATTTTTCAGATATCGACCAGATACGTCGCACCGTTGAATATGCCAATCAGCTGCGCGTGCCAGAGCGCCATCCTTATGGCGGAGATTTGGTCTTCACCGCATTCTCTGGCTCACACCAAGATGCCATTAAGAAAGGCTTTGAGCATTTAGAGAGAGATGCGAAAGCGGCTGGCGTTGATAAAGATAGCTTTACTTGGGCGATTCCTTACTTGCCGATTGATCCTAAAGATATCGGCCGTTCTTATGAAGCAGTTATTCGCGTTAACTCACAATCTGGCAAGGGTGGCGTTGCTTACTTAATGAAGAACGAACATCACCTTGATCTGCCACGTCGCCATCAAATTGAATTTAGTCGGGTTGTGCAAGCAAAGACTGATGCTGAAGGTGGCGAGATAACAGCGAGTGCGATGTGGAGTATCTTCGAAGATGAATATCTGCCAACCGAATCAGCTCCGTGGGGAAGATTTAGATTAAAGGGTCTTTCACAAAATTCGGTACTTGGCGAAGACGTTAACTTAACCGTGAAGCTTTTAGATCGCGGCGAAATGAAAGAGTTAGTCGGTAAAGGAAATGGGCCAATCGCCGCGTTCTGCAATATCTTGCAGGATTACGGGGTAGATGTTCGCGTACTTGATTATTACGAGCATGCGCTATCTGCTGGTGGTGATGCATCGGCTGCCGCCTATCTAGAGTGCTCAATTGGCAGCGAAGTTTTCTGGGGGGTCGGAATCGACCCAAACACCACAACTGCTTCACTTAAAGCGGTCGTGTCTGCAATAAATCGCGCTATCCGCTGACTACCTTTACCTTCGTGAGCCTTTATCGTGACGAAGCAATTATTTTGCGCACCCAGAAGCTGGGTGAAGCAGATCGCATCATCACGCTCTTAACGCGCGAGCACGGTCGGGTTCGCGGCGTCGCTAAAGGGGTCCGGCGCACCATGTCTAAATTTGGCGCTCGCCTTGAACCAGGTAGCCATGTAGATATCCAACTTCATAAAGGACGCACCTTTGACACGATCACCCAGGTTGAGGCGATTAATAATTACGGCGAAGCGTTAACTGAGGATTACCAGCGCTGGACAATTGCTTCTGCAATTTTAGAAACAGCAGAACGATTTACATCGCAAGAGTACGAACCAGCGCTGCAAGAATTTCAATTAGTTGTTGGTGGAATGAAGGCTTTGGCCGAGAATCGTTATGATGCTTCCTTAATTCTCGATGCATTTCTGCTTCGCTCATTAGCCATAGGTGGTTATGCACCTTCCACATCGAATTGTTCACGTTGTGAAAAACCAGGACCACACCGTTACTTCTCGCTAGTCGGTGGAGGCTCGGTCTGCAACGAATGCCGTCCATCGGCTTGCGCTACACCTGCACCCGAAACGCTTGAGTTGTTGGGTGCTTTGTTAAGTGGCGATTGGGAAGTTGCCCAAGCAAGTGAAGCTCGTAATCGCCGGGAGGCTAGTGGTTTGGTAATTGCATACTTACAATGGCACCTGGAACGCGGGCTGCGTAGCTTGCCGATCGTGGAGAGAGTTTAAAAGTTGAGTAAGAAGGTTGAAGTTCCAGAACACATCGCAATCGTGATGGATGGAAATGGTCGTTGGGCAAAGGATCGCGGGTTAGCGCGCACCGCCGGACACGAAGCAGGCGAGAAAGTTTTATTTGATTTAGTCGAAGCAGCGATCGGTTTTGGAGTTAAAGAGTTAAGCGCTTATGCCTTCTCTACTGAAAACTGGAAGCGCACCCCGGAAGAAGTTAAATTCCTTATGGGATATAGCCGAGATGTCCTACGCCGCCGGCGTGATCGCTTAAATGAGATGGGCGTAAAGATTCAATGGATCGGTCGCCCGCAGAGGTTATGGAAATCGGTAATTTCAGAGTTAGAAGAAGCTGAAGAGTTAACTAAGAAAAATAAGACCTTAACTTTGAATATGTGTGTTAACTACGGTGGTAGATCTGAATTAGTCGATGCCACAACCGCACTTGCTCGCGATGTGAAGCGTGGCAAGTTAAAGCCTGATGCAATTACTGAAAAGACAATTGAGAAATATCTTTACTCACCGAAGATGCGCGATGTCGATCTCTTCTTACGCTCATCAGGGGAGCAGCGCACCAGCAACTTCTTACCTTGGCAATCGGTCTACGCTGAATTCGTCTTTATGGATGTGCTCTGGCCAGATATGACGCCAAAACAACTTTGGAAAGCGATTGAGATTTACTCAGAGCGCGACAGGCGTTTTGGGAAGGCTTGACCTTCCCAACAGTAGGGATTGCGGAAAAGCGTAGTTTTCAGCACTTGGCGCAGAGGCCAAAGATTTCTGCGGTATGGCCGACATCGCGGAAGCCATGTTCTTCAGCCATCATCTTCGCCCACTTTTCAATTGCTCCACCTTCAATTTCAACGGTATCGCCACAGCCTTTACAGACCAAGTGATGGTGGTGGGCTTCTCCGCAAAGGCGATAGATAGCTTCACCATCATCGCGGCGCAGAACATCAACGATCTTGTCGTTGACCAAACTCTGCAGCGCGCGATAGACCGTGGTCAGACCAATGCTTTCGCCTTCACGTTGCATCAATCGATAAATTTCCTGCGCGCTGGCAAATCCACCAGCGCGCTCAAGGGTGCTCAGAACCCTTGGGTTGGATCTAGACATTACTTACTCTTCGGCTCTTCGTGATCATGCTCATCTTCATCATGCTCATCTTCATCATGCTCATCTTCATCATGCTCATCGTGATGATCGGCCTCTTCGTGCACAGAACTATGGCTTCCATGATTGTGTATATCTCCGCTATGTAGATAGCTGACTAACCCCCACATAATAAAGACGCCAAGAATTGTTGAGAGAATTGTTAGCTTTGATGAGTGACGCGAATGCGCCTCTGGCAAAATATGTGAAGTCGCAAGATATATGACGATTCCAGAGAAGACCGCCAGATAGATCGCAATTAAATTATCGCCGAGCACCAATGTAGTACCGAGAGCGGCGCCACTTACTCGAGCAACTGCATCAACGCCAAGCAGCCAAACACCTTTACGAGTCCACTTGCCGCTCTTGACTAAAAATGAAACGGTATTTAAACCATCGCTAAATGCGTGTACAAGAAGCGCAATAAATACGGCGATACCTAAATTTGTGCTAACTTTAAAGGCAACGCCGAGAGCTAGGCCATCTAGAAATACGTGCCCACCCATGGCAAGCGCGCCAAGTGCGCCAGCAACATTTGATGTGTGTTTATGGTCGTGCCCATAGTCTGATTCGGCTGGTTCGTGCGAACCAAAGAGTTGTTCATAGAAGTGAAGAAGTAAGAACCCGGCAATTAGCGCAACAGATACCGCTGGTGCGTGAAAAATTTCTTGTGTTCCAAGTTCAAAGACTTCTGGCAGCAAATCGAAGGCGACCAACCCGAGCAAGAGACCTGCGGATAATCCGAGGACTAAATGGAGGCGATCCTTTGATTTAATTGCGAGAAATCCACCTGCTGCAGTTGCAATGGCTGTTATGGCGGCCAAGCCGATAGCGATATTCATACCCAGAAGATAGCACAAATGAAAATGATTTTCATTACCATTCAGCAGCGCCCTAGGCTGGAGCCATGATCGCGATCGCCAGATTTGAGCTCCCGCTGAGTCAGGCTGAGCCTTTTCGCGCTGAACTTGAGGCGGTGAAGGCTGTCTTAGCCGAAGCGGCTGGATTTATCTCAGGCACCATCGGTCAGAATCTAGATCAGCCCACGCTCTGGGTTTTGACGACTGAATGGGAGAACGTTGGTTCTTATCGCAGGGCTCTTAGTTCAACTCGCGCAAAGTTAGAGGCAATTCCAGTTCTCGCTCGCGCAATCGATGAGCCCGGAGCGTATGAGTGATTAAGGCGTGCGAGTAAACTAAGCCCACGATTGCAACGCCCGTTGTGATTCGCCGACAGCCAGCCGGACGGATGGAGATTTAAGATGGCCGTAGATCGTCTAGAAAATATTGTTTCACTCGCCAAGCGACGTGGATTTGTTTATCCCTCATCTGAAATTTATGGCGGACTTCGCGCCTCTTGGGATTACGGACCACTCGGAGTTGAGTTAAAGAACAATGTAAAGCGCCAATGGTGGAAATCCATGGTGATGGGTCGCGAAGATGTTGTTGGTCTCGACTCTTGCGTGATCTTAGCGCGTGAAGTTTGGGAAGCATCCGGACACGTTGCAACTTTTAGCGATCCGCTTACTGAATGTACTGCTTGCAATAAGCGTTATCGCGCAGACCATCTTGAAGAAGCTTATGAAGCTAAACATAAGAAGAAACTTGAATCACTTAGCGATATGAACTGTCCGGCGTGTGGTAACAAGGGCCAATTCACAACGCCAAAACAATTTTCCGGTTTGTTAAAAACTTTCCTCGGTCCAGTCGAAGATGAATCAGGACTTGCTTATCTGCGCCCAGAAACTGCGCAAGGAATCTTTATCAACTTTGATCAGGTAATGACGACATCTCGTCGCAAGCCACCATTTGGTATCGGCCAGATCGGTAAATCATTCCGTAACGAAATTACGCCTGGAAACTTCATCTTCCGTACTCGCGAATTTGAACAGATGGAGATGGAGTTCTTCGTTGTTCCTGGAACCGACGAAGATTGGCATCAATATTGGATCGATACTCGCCTGGCTTGGTATAGGGATCTCGGTATCAATCCAGATCGTCTGAGAATTTATGATCATCCAAAAGAGAAGTTATCGCATTATTCAAAGCGCACCGCAGATATCGAATATAAATTTGAATTCGCTGGCACCGAATGGGGCGAGTTGGAAGGTATTGCTAACCGCACAGATTTCGATCTCAAAGCGCACTCAGCTGCTTCTGGAAAAGATCTTTCTTACTTTGATCAAGAGAAGAACGAACGTTGGACTCCTTATGTAATCGAGCCTGCGGCGGGGGTAGATCGCTGCGCGCTGACCTTCTTAATGGATGCATTCACTGAAGATGAAGCACCTAACGCCAAGGGCGAGATGGAAAAGCGCGCGGTACTTAAGCTCGATCACCGCTTAGCTCCTGTAAAAGCTGCGGTCTTGCCGTTGTCACGTAACGCCGATCTTTCGCCAAAGGCGCGTGATCTCGCAGCGCAATTACGCAAGAACTGGAATATCGATTTCGATGATGCTGGTGCGATTGGACGTCGTTACCGTCGCCAAGATGAGATCGGCACTCCATATTGCATCACCATTGACTTCGAAACACTTGATGATCAAGCGGTAACAATTCGCGATCGCGACACAATGGCGCAAGAGCGAATTGCTATTGACCAAGTAGAAGCGTGGCTTGCTCCCAAACTTCTCGGTTGCTAACAAGTGGCTTTAACTCTGCCACTTGCAAGTGGTGACCATGTAATCGATCCACCGGTAGTTCTTGCACCGATGGCGGGAATCACCAACTCTGCATTTCGCGCGCTATGTCGCGAACAAGGCGCTGGTTTATTTGTCTCGGAAATGGTGACTGCGCGCGCTTTGATTGAAAGACGTCCAGATACGTTACGGATGATTGCTCCCGGTGCCGGAGAATGGCCACGTTCGGTGCAGTTGTACAGCGTTGACCCACACACTATGCGCGCTGCCGTGACCATGATCGGTAAAGAAAATTTAGCCGATCACATTGATATGAACTTTGGGTGCCCGGTTCCGAAGGTAACTCGCAAAGGTGGAGGAGCTGCGCTTCCCTACAAACGTAAACTCTTTGCTGCGATCGTTGATGCGGCGGTGCAAGCAGCGAAACCATTTGGAATTCCAGTTACGGTAAAGATGCGTATTGGTATTGATACCGATCACCACACATATTTAGAAGCGGCAAAGTCGGCATCAGATAGTGGAGTTGCTTGGGTTGCACTTCACGCGCGAACCGCAGAGCAGATGTATGAAGGAAAAGCTGATTGGTCAGCGATCGCGCGCTTAGTCGAACATTTAAAACCAACTGGAACACCGGTGCTCGGTAATGGCGATATTTGGTCGGGAGCCGATGGTTTGGCGATGATGAAAGAGACCGGTTGTGCGGGCGTTGTGGTTGGTCGTGGCTGCTTAGGAAGGCCATGGTTATTTGCGGATTTGGTAGAAGCTTTCAAGGGCGGCGATAAGAGAGTGCTTCCATCTCTTCATCAAGTACGCGAAGTTATGTATCGCCATGGCGAATTAATCGTTGATTACTTTGAATCAGAAGATCGTGGTTGTCGTGATCTTCGTAAACATATGGCTTGGTATTTAAAGGGATTTAGAGTCCCAAGTGAGTTACGTCGCCAATTTGGAATGCACTCATCCCTTGCCGAACTTCGCCAACTTCTTGATCAATTAACTGATCAGCCATATCCTCTAGAAGTCGCTGAAAAACCGCGTGGAAGAGTAAGCCATGGTCGCCCACCGACGTTGCCTGATGGTTGGTTACTTGATCCTGATGAAGATGTTGCCGTTGAGCTAGAAGATGCGTTCTCGGGCGGATGATCCTCTTTAAAATAATGCGCCGCGCAATTGCTGCGGTTCTACTGGTAATAGTTGCCGTTCCGCTTTACGCCCTCGCGATGACTTGGCATGCCGCCAATAATCCAGTGACGCGCAATGGTGATGTCATTGTTGTATTAGGCGCTGCGCAATTAAATGGCCGCCCTGGTGATGTTTTGCAAGCGCGGCTAGATGAAGCAAAGCGAATCTATAAACTTGGGCTTGCGCCACACATTATTACAGTTGGCGCTGGCGCTCCTGGAGACCGCACAACTGAGGCAGCATCTGGAAAGTATTGGTTATCGACAAATGGGGTTATGTCACGCAATATAACTTCGCTCGAGGTCGGACGTGATACCTGGGTATCTACACAGAACTATGTAAAGTTTATGAAGATAAAAGATTGGGAAAATGTCATCATTGTGACCGATCCTTTTCACTGCCGGCGTTCAATGACTATGGCTAATGATTTAGGTGTTATAGCAACGTGTTCACCTGTCCAAACAGGCCCGAGCGCCTTAGCCAATGCTGGGCAGCGCTATTTAGTACGTGAAACTGGGGCTTATCTGTCATATGTAACCTTAGGTAGGCGCGGCATTCATATCAGCGATCATTTAGGGTAGGGCTATGAGCGGGGCGAAGAATTACAGCGAAGCAGATCAAGAGCGCTTTCTATTCGAACCCGCCAAACGCGTGGGACGTACCGAGTTCATGCGCGATCGCGCACGTGTTATTCACTCCGCTGCACTCCGCCGCTTAGCCGCTAAAACTCAAGTCGCAGTTCCTTGGGAAAACGATTTTCAGCGCACCCGTCTTTCACACTCACTTGAATGCGCACAAATTGGTCGCGAACTTGGCGAATCGCTAGGTGCAGATCCAGATCTACTTGAAACTGCATGTCTTTCGCATGATTTAGGTCATCCACCTTTTGGTCACAATGGGGAAGAAGCGCTAGCTGAAGTTGCTAGCGGCTTTGGGGGATTTGAAGGAAATGCGCAGAGCTTTCGCTTATTGACCAGGATCGAAGCTAAAACCGTAGATAAAGATGGCAAGAGCGTTGGTTTAAATCTAACTCGCGCATCACTAGATGCTGGTACTAAATATCCTTGGCCGCGCGCGATCAATCCCCGTAAATTTGGTGTCTACGATGACGATGTTGAAATTTTCAATTGGATGCGTCAGGGATCGCCACCAGATCGCAAATGTATCGAGGCCCAAATTATGGATTGGTCCGATGACTGTGCTTACTCAGTTCATGATCTAGAAGATGCAATTTTTGTTGGGCAGGTTAAGGTAGAGAACTTCGAAAAGGATTTCGACATTCTGCACAGCGAAATGCAGGCTGGATATGGTTCGACCGCTACTAAGGTTGAAGCCGCCGCCGCACTGGAGCGTTTGCAACAGCTATCTTGCTGGCCGCGTTATTACGATGGATCGCATCGCTCGCTGGCTAGGTTAAAAGATTCAACTTCTCAATTAATCGGCCACTTTGTATTAGCCGCGGAGTTAGAGACTCGTAAAGTTCATGGTGACGGACCGCTGCAGCGTTATTCAGCTGATCTGGTGATTCCTCGCGAACAACAAGTAGAAGTTGATTTTCTAAAGGCAATTGCCGGCCATTACTTGATCAATGCTGCAGTATCGCAAGAGCGTTACGCCAAGCAGCAAGTGTTAATCAAGGAGCTAGTAGAGATGCTCCATAAATATGCAGATACACATTTAGATTCCATTTTTGCAAAGGATTGGGCGGTAGCGACAAACGATACTGAGCGGATGCGTATCGTGATCGATCAGATCGCCAGCCTGACTGACCCTGGTGCATATGCCCTGCATGCTCGGCTGAGTGCGCTCGGATAACCTCAGATAACATGGACTTATGAGCGGACGTATCAAAGATGAGGATGTGGCATATATCCGCGAACGCGCTCATATTGATGAAGTCGTAGCTGACTATGTACAACTTAAGTCAGCTGGTGGTGGACAAAAAAAGGGTCTCTGCCCATTTCACGATGAGAAATCCCCCTCATTTCACGTAACGCCAAGTAAAGGCTTCTTCCACTGCTTTGGCTGCCAAACCAGTGGCGATGTCATCTCATTTGTAATGAAGATGGATCATTTAAGTTTCACTGAAACTATTGAACGGTTAGCAGATCGCATCGGCTATCAATTACGTTATGAAGAAGGCAATTTCACACCAGCTCCATCTGGAAATCGTTCTCGATTGATATCTGCAAATGCGCTGGCGGCAAAGTTTTATCAGGATCAGTTAAATACATCTCCGCTTGCCGCACACGCTCGTGAGTTGATGACGAAGCGGGGATTTGATAAATCTGCGTGTGAAAAGTTCGGAGTCGGTTATGCCCCCGATGAGTGGGATGGGTTGACCAAATTCCTGCGGGCCGAAGGTTACACAATTGATGAACTCGAGACTGCTGGGCTATCCAAGATGGGACAACGCGGGCCGATAGATAAATTTCGCAACCGCTTGATTTGGCCGATCCGCGATATATCTGGCGATGTAGTTGGCTTTGGCGCTCGCAAATTAGCCAGTGATGAAGAAGACCAGGGGCCAAAGTATTTAAATACTTCAGAGACTCCGATTTATAAGAAGAGCCAGGTTTTATATGGACTTGATATGGCTAAGAAAGAGATCGCAAAGAAGCGCCAAGTAGTCATCGTTGAAGGCTATACCGATGTGATGGCGGCGCAGTTGGCGGGAATCACAACTGCAGTCGCAACTTGCGGTACCGCATTTGGAGCCGATCACATCCGAATCATTCGCCGCTTATTAATGGATGATGATGCTTTCCGTGGCGAAGTAATCTTTACCTTTGATGGAGATGCCGCTGGACAGAAAGCGGCGCTGCGCGCATTTAGCGAAGATCAGAAATTTGTAACCCAAACATTTGTGGCGGTCGAGCCAGATGGGCTAGATCCGTGCGATTTACGTCAACAAAAGGGAGACCTTGCGCTACGAGATCTGATTGCTAAGCGCGTTCCTTTATTTGAATTTGCAATTCGCACTGAACTTGGATTGCATAAATTAGATAGCGCAGAAGGTCGGGTCAATGCGCTAAATGCAACTGCACCGCTGGTTGCGCAAATTCGTGATAAATCACTTCGCCCTGAATACAGCCGTTTACTCGCAGGTTGGTTGGGAGTCGAAGTTGAATTGGTAACTGCAGCAGTGAATCAAGGCTTGAAGAAGCAAACGCAAAACACAGCCACTGCGCCAACTGATGAAGCGGTACCAAGCGTGCAATGGCGCCCTAATCCGCAAGAGCCAAGACTTATTCTCGAGCGCGAAGTTCTGAAAGCGCGCCTACAAATGCCTTCCTTGATTTTAAATTGGAACCAGATCGAAGCTAATGCATTTACCCACCCCGCCTATAGCCAATTGGCTGCGATTATTAGCGCTCATCCGGAGCAGAGTTCAGTTGAGATATCCGATATCGCAGATGCGAATATGCGCTCTCTCTTTACCGAATTAAATGTGGAACCAATACGAGCAGATGGCGAAGTCACCGGGCACTATGTCGAAAGCATTGTTGCTAGGTTGAGAGAAGTCGCAATTTCGCGTTCTATCGCGGAGTTAAAATCTTCGCTGCAGCGACTTAATCCAGTGGAGAATGAAGTGGAGTACACAGCGGCCTTTAGTACTTTGGTCGCCCTGGAAACCACCCGTCGCGGGCTGCACGATCTAGCACTTCGCTCGATTTAGACCGAAAGCGCCTCCTGCGCTAGAGTGTGCGCCTGCACGACAAGTTTGTAGCCAATGCCCCATAGCTCAGTTGGTAGAGCGCCGAACTGTTAATTCGGATGTCCCTGGATCGAGGCCAGGTGGGGCAGCTCAATTTTCACAGTCAAAGAGGTTACTTTTTGTATATGAAATTAAAGACTTCTTGGGTAAAC
>JBIJCP010000063.1:0-6822 GCA_044344635.1 Candidatus Planktophila sp.
TGCGCGTAATGCGCCTCTGGCTGGGAGTGACTTGGATTTACGCAGGTTGGGATAAAGCAAGCGACTCGGGCTTCCTAACTTCAGGATCAACAACTTTTATAGGAACACAACTTTCCGCCTTTGCCGCAAATTCACCAATTGATTTCGCACTTAACAGAGTTACAGAATACGCGACGCAAATTGGAATTTTAATTATGGTTAGTGAGTTTGCGATTGGCGCAGCAACTTTGCTCTGGATTGCGCCTACGGCAGCTGCCTTGGGCGGATTCTTGATGTCACTTACCTTATGGCTGGCGAGCACTTGGAACGTTGAACCATATTTTCTAGCCAGTAACTCTGCATACACAATTCTCTGGCTTACTTACTTCCTCTTTTTATATGGATCTCGCCGAAGTAAGAAAATTTCAATTGATCGCAGGGGATTCTTCAAGCTTTCAAGCGTTGCTGCTATCGCAATTGCAGGCGTTGCCCTGGGAAGGATCTTTCCGAAGGGAACGCGGGCATCATCAAGTGCAAGCACAGATGCAAAAGCGCTAGAAATCATTGAAGATGCCGCGCTAAAAGTTGGAGATACCCACAACTTCACTTCTAAAGCCGGAACTCCCGCAGTTTTATTCCGTACCAATACCGGCATCTTTGCCTACTCAGCGGTCTGTACGCACGCAGGGTGCAGCGTTGCATTTAACTCTGCGACCAAGAATTTACAGTGCCCCTGCCACGGCGCAATCTTTGATCCATTCGATGGGGCGAAGGTACTCGACGGGCCAACTAGCCAGCCTCTGACTAAGATAACGGTTAGAACTAAAGGTGACTGGATCGTAGAATCCTAATCATTTTTTCAATTAGGTCACAGGAAACGTTAAGTAATTAAAGGGATGATCAGAGTATGAAGATTAACCGCACACCTTTAAAAGTAACTGCCGCCTTTATCTTCGGCGCTGTTATCGCTGGCTCAGTGGCAACAGCAAACACTAATTCGGTGGTAGGCAGCGTTATCGTATGCGCAAATAATCGGACCCAAGTCCTCACCTTGGCTAAAGCAGGTGTGTGTGAAGCTAATAAAACGGCTATAGAAATCGGAAGCAATTCGATAAATGCCAAATCTATTTCAGCACTTGTCACTCCATCGGTTGTCTCAATTTCGGTGAGATCTACTGCAGGAAATGGATCTGGTTCGGGTTCGATCTATCAAACTAATTCCACATCTAGTTACATCATTACCAACAATCACGTGATTGAAAGCGCTGTCACAAATGGCACCATTAAAGTTGAATTTGCCGATGGTTCAGAGATTGCTGCCACAATTGTCGGACGAGATCGCGTGTACGACGTCGCAGTGCTGTTGGTAAGAAAAGGCAACTTGCCAGTGATAGCCATAGGTGATTCATCAAAAGTTAGCGTTGGCGATGAAGTTCTCGCCATTGGTTCCCCTCTTGGGCTGTCCAACACAGTTACCCAAGGAATTGTTTCCGCGCTAAATCGCCCAGTTACGGCAGGTACAGCGGATTCATTTTCATATGTAAATGCCATTCAAACAGATGCGGCAATTAATCCGGGTAACTCTGGTGGCGCGCTAGTTGATACCCGAGGTCGAATAATTGGCGTCAATTCAGCTATTGCAACGCTCTCATCAGGGGGCGCGAGCGGAAGTATCGGCCTTGGTTTCGCAATTCCTATGAATGAGGCAAAGCGGGTTATTGAAGAGATAATTGCGACAGGTAAATCAACTCGTCCGGTCTTAGGCGTGGTCTTTGATGAGTTAACAGCAGATACCCAAGCCAAGATTAATTCATTGACTCCTAGCGAGGGGGCAATAAAAGCTGGAATGGTTGTCGGTTCAATCATTACTTCTATTGATGGAGTTAAGATCTCAAATCGCGATGCCGCGGTCGTAAAGATACGTTCATACGCTCCTGGAACCGTGATTACCGTGGTCGCGACTCTGCCAAATGGGACGAGCAAGAGTTATAAAGTCACTCTCGGCTCCGCACCAGCGCTTTAATTAGCGAGTTGCAATTGGTGGTAAATGTCATTGTTACCTAGGGCAAGGTAACCTTTGTCCATGGCGCTCTTTCGTTTACAAATTTCTCTACCTGATCGACCAGGGTCTTTAGGCCTATTGGCGTCAGCGATTGGCGCAGCTGGTGGCGATATTCGAGGTTTAGTGGTTGTTAAATCTGAAGGTGGTCGTGGCTTCGATGATGTAACAGTTGCTGTGCCCGGAACCGATCCAAGTGATCTATTAGAAGTTCTGGGATCAATTGGCGGCGTAGAAGTTATATCTATTACAGCGGTTGAATAACCACATCGCGCAGTTGTCCAGCAGATTGTTCAGGCTTTAGATCCATAATAAATGCGCCCATCGCTGATTCACTGCCTGCGAGATACTTTAACTTTCCTGGAGCGCGACGCACGCTAGTAATCTGCCAATGAAGGCGCAGTAAATCGCGACCTTCACGCACAGGCGCTTGGTGCCAAGTCGCGATGTAGGCCATCTCTATCCCAAATACGCCATCTAATCTCCGCATTACCTCTAGGGCAATCTCCGGAAAAGAATCTGATTGGCTAGATGAGAGCCCAGCTAAATCAGCGACAGGCTTAAGAGGCGCAACGTGAATCTCAAACGGATAGCGCGCTGCATATGGAACAAAAGCTACCCAATCAGCGTTTTTCGCAATAATTCGGTCGCCATCTCTTAACTCGCGTGCTACAACATCATCGAACAGGACGCGACCGGTATTTTCAAAGTGTAATTGGGCAACCGCCAGCATTTTTTGCACACGTGGTGGAAGGTATGAGTAAGCATATATCTGGCTATGTGGGTGAGAGAGCGTCACGCCTACTTCTTCGCCACGATTTTCAAAAGGTGCGATGTGGTGAATGTAAGGTTCTTTTGAAAGTTCGCGCACGCGATCAGCCCACGCCTCAAGCAATACTCGAACTCTTTGCGGAGTTAGTTCTGCAAAAGAGCAATTGTGGTTATCAGTAAAAGATATAACTTCACATTTTCCGGCTGCAGTGCCGGGATCAGTCTCCGTTCCGACTAAATCCGGAATCGCCCAATCGCCTTCTGGGTCACGCATTGAAGGAGAACGATTATCAAAGACAACTACTTCATAATTTGAATCTGGTACTTCAGTTAAAAGATCACTCGTTGTTGCACAGAGCGGACATAACTCTTTAGGCGGCAAGAAGACGCGACCCTGGCGATGTGCCGCCATGACTACCCACTCATTTACAAGTGGGTCTAAGCGGAGTTCGCCGATACCTGGTTGTTCTTCAGGGGCGCGTTGATCTTTGGCGTTACGGATTTGTCCTTGAGTATCGTAATAACGAATAGTGCGGCCATCTGCCATTGCCAAATCAGTGCGAGTTACTCCTGCACCAATCTTCGCTACCGGGCTCATAGTGGATAACTCTACGGGCTACTCAACCCAATTAAGAGCACATTAAAGTGAATATTTACTTAAGGGCTAATTCTTAATTTGATTTTTGCAGCTATCTGTTACCGGCTTCTTGGTAGGAGCAGGAATTGGCTTTGGGGCATCAGTAGGTGAAGTTGGGGGCGCCTCTCCGATTGCAAATTCAATTGGCATTCTACTAACCGCGTGTGTTCCAGTTGCATCGATAAATCCGATTTCTCCACGCCACGAACCTACGGGGATACCCTTAACGCTCAACTTCCAAGATCCGCTGGTAGCCCGCACGACAGTTTGCGTTAACTTGGAATTAATTGGGGTTAGCGGATCTACATAGAAACGAACTGTTCCGGTGACAACCGGTCGACCATCTGGTCTAATTACATCTACTTCCAATCTAACTGGTTTATCTACAGTTGAAAACTTTAAATTTTTGTAAGTAAGTGTCGTCGTTTCATTCTCCGGCATCTGATCAGCAATTTCTGGCACCCAACGACCCTTTATTAGATCCAAGAAAGTTGCCGGGCTGCCACGAAATACATTTAGATCTAAGCGATTACCTGGCACTCCATACTTAGGAGCGATACCGCAAGAAGAGTATTGCCAAATTATCCAAGTAGATGAGCAATCAGCTGTGGTCCAAGAGTGAACAAAACAACCACCAGCCTTTAGCCCTGGTTGGGCCAGCGGGTTAGCAGGATTTATCGCATATTGGGCAAGCCATAAGGGGTATTGGCTCAGTTCTTCATCGCGCACCATTGCTCCTTCTAAGAAGCTTGGGTATGAATAAAGAATTGGTGTGCGATCTGTCTTATCTTTCATTATCTTTAAGAAAGTTTTAGCCCACAAAGTTATCTGTGACTTTGGTAAATATCTGGCGCAAGTGCCGCCAGAATATCGAACACAGTTATTCTCTAAATCCAAGGCGTAGGGCAGATCACGCTCGTTATATCCTCCCAAGCTGTCCAAGCGCCAAAGCACTTTCTGCGCCTGCGCCTGAGCATCAATGATTACCTCTCGATTTGTCCGGACATCTGGCAGCGCTGCATAGTGATAAAAACCGGTGTAAATTCCCGCAGCCTGCGCAGCAGAGCGATCCATAATCAAATATTTAAGGGCTAAAGCATCTGATTCATCGCGAGTATCAGATGCCTTGATTATGACAAATCTGATTCCCGCTCGGTACATCTTCTCAAAATTAATTGGTGCATCATTTGGATGTTGCCAGCGGCTGACATCTGCGCCGTGAATTCTTCCACCCGGACCTAACTGGTCAATTATTGATAGAGAGTTTGCTGCGGAAATTTCAGGTATCGATCTAACGGTGATTGTTTTAGCAGGTGAGTAGATATTATTACTGCCGATTTTTGCTTTGGCGCGGTATTGCACTTTGGCATTTAGCGCTGTGGCAACCTTAGTAATCTGCCAAGTACCAACACGCTCTGACTTAGATGAGAAGCGCGTATCTTGCCATTTACCATCTAGATAAATTTGGACTGTTACTTTGACTCCAGATTTAGCGGGTTTAAGAACACCATATAAAGTGAGAATCGGCTCTTCGCCACCCGGTGTCTGCGTTAAAGACATGCTTATATTAGATGTTGCGGCGTCAGATCCGATAGCCTGCAACGAGAAGAAACCAAGACTCATGACAACAAGAAGAATGGCTTTCTTCACTATTTCTCTTCAATCTTTACATCAAGGTCCAAAACAAACTTTATTGACGAGATTAAGGAATTTTCTAACTTTTCGCGAGTCGGCGAGTATTCGTGACCACCTGAGAACTTTCGCGCATCTGAGAAGTCGAGCAAAAGCTTTGAGCCATCAAATTCAGCTAGCCGAGCATCAAAGTATGCAATCCATGCGATTCGATCTTGGCTTTCTAGATGATCGAGTACTTCATTCCAACGCTTGCGCAGGTCGGGCAGGGAAAGGGGCGCATCCATGTCGCAAACTTTACTGCTCTATCGATTCCTGGCTCGGTTAGTGACGCGGTGAGCCGATCCATTTGAAATACTCGCCCGTCAATACAACTCTCAGGTTTTGGGCTCGATCGGGCACTACTAGCAAGTGCTGTGCAATGCGAGCCACAATCTGTTCTACCGATTTTTCGCTCACAAAACGTACCTTTGCAATCTCTGAATTACTTAAACCATTTGCTAGCAGCCGAAAAGTTTCAATTTGAATATCGGTGAAATCGCTAAGTACGCTGCGAAAAGCACTTTCGTGGAGTGATCCGTGGCTATCAATCCAAGACATTTTCCTTTTCTCGGCAACCGCTACAAGTGAATTAGAAATCGCTTGGCTAACGACAGATAAATCGGCGACAGATTTCTTGAGAATAACCTGCGATCCCATTGGAATCTGTTTCTCGACTAGGCCAAGTAAACGCAAATCTGGACAAGCAGTCATTAAAACAATTCCTAGTCCGGGATTTACTTTGCGAAACTTATTTACTAGAGAGAGAGCTTCTTGACTTGCAAATTGCAGATCAATAATCACAACTTCAGGAGATAAAAACTTATAGAGGTTTTGCGCAATTTCTTCAGTTTGTGCCTCTGCAACTACATTTATAGCGTGCAAACGGAGCGCTGCGCTGAGAGCTGCTAACTCAAAAGCATCATCACTTGCAACCAAGACTGTAGGGCTTTTTATCACCCCTAAAGGTAACCGTGATCGGGGAGATGAGGGTGGCGAAACAAAGAGAAAATAAAACTATGGGGCTACCCCTACTAAATTATTTTCTGGAGCGTGAAAGAAATAATACCTGCCTTCGATCTACCAAAATAGGGAGATCCATAGATACAGTTACCGTAGCCAAGTTATAAATGTAAGCACCAGTAGCTGCGACTTCTGCAAGACGATCTGGTCTATTTAGAATTTCAATGTAATTTGTGGCAATAAGAGTCCCAATTATTGCCGCTAAAACATCTCCTGATCCTGCCGTTGCAGATGCTGAAAGTTGTTTAAACCCTAATTTTCTTTTCATCAATTTCAAGACCGCAAATCCAAGCATCGCTTTGCCAGACTAAATCACAGTTTCAGGGGTTGTATGTAAGACACTATCGGCAAGGCTGGGTGAATTATGAAAACGAAGCGCTGCAAGAGTTGCTCTTTGTAGCCAATATTCTAGACCTTCTTGGAGTTTGGCAATTTTGCAAGTATTGTCACTGATGTGGAGAAAGTGCGCTGGGGATTCATTGGGGCGGGTTATATTGCAAGAATCGCACTTTATCCAGCTCTACTTCATTCAAAATATGGCGAGATATATGCAGTCGGATCGAAAGATCTCGATCGTGGAAAGTCATTATCACCGACAGGTTTAGTTTATACAGATTATGAAGATTTAATCGCTGATCCGAAGGTTGAGGCGATTTATATTTCGCTACCAAATTCGCTTCAT
>JBIJCP010000054.1:0-7616 GCA_044344635.1 Candidatus Planktophila sp.
TTCTCTCGCCGCTGCAAGAATTGCTGGAATGTCGTGACCATCTAGAACGGTCACATCCCATCCAAATGCACGAATTCGATCTGCAAGTGGCTCAATCCTCATAACCGTATCCATTGGGCCATCGCATTGATTTAGATTTACATCAACAATCACACGCAACTTATCTAGGCCGTGGAACTTCGCAGCTTGTAGGGCCTCGTAAGTTTGGCCTTCTTGGAATTCACCATCGCTCATAAATACCCAGGTGTTGCCCTTCTCTTTCTTGAGCTTTCGGGCAAGCGCTATTCCTCCTGCTTGAGATAGCGCTTGGGCCAGTGACCCAGTTGTGGTTTCAAATCCTGGTGAATGTTCGGCGCCGATCATTTCTACAGTTGATCCATCGCGATTGAAGTGTTCTAAGCCATCCTCCCGCAAGCGATTAGTTTCGATAAGCGCTGAGTAAATAACCAATGCGTAATGTGCTGGGCTTGAAATTAGCCGATCGTATTGATCTCCGGGCGCTCCGTGAAATTGCTGACCTGTCTTATATGTATGTATTCCAACTTCAGGCACGCCGATAAATGTTGGGGGATCAATGGGTTGGCCAACTGGTGCAAAGTTAAGAATTCCTCCATATAGAGATGCCAATAATTCAGCCGATGAGCACGCTTGGCTCATATATCCACCGTTGTTAGCGATTGAATGTTCTAAGACTCTACGACGAATTCCTTTTGCAATTCGTTCAATCTCCTTGATTTCTGCCGGGTAGTCACTCATCAATGAACTCATCGCATCTACTTCTCTCCACTGGTTCGGACTTCTTCAATAATCCTTCGCATTTTCTGAGTTAACGAAGGAATATCAGTATTTGAATGACGTTCACGTACCGCCATTTGGGCAGCGCGGAGAACTCCTCGCGCAGCACCCATACGTAGATCAGGTTCTAGGGTTTCGATATCACTTGTCTTGGCAAGCCCCACAATACGACGAACCATCTTGGCTGCGGCAAAACCAATTGCATCCACCTTCCATTGAGCCAATAATTCTTCAAGCAGTTGGTCGCTAAAGACGCGTTTATCAACACGGCTTGGCCAGAGCGTGCGGAAGTTTTTCTCGAAAGCATCCCAAAGTTCTTCTGGAAGTGAGCAAATGTAATCTGCATGTTCAGTTCTACCAAGTGCAGTAGCGCGCGCCAAGGCAATATAAAAGTTTGCAAAACAAGCTCCAATATCGAATCCAATAGGACCGTAGAAAGAGAACTCGGAGTCAAATGCCCTAGTAGAAATTGCTTTTCCTGTCGCATCCGACTTAACCATCACAGAACCTGTATGCAAATCCCCATGCAGTAGCGCTTCAGCTGAAGTCATAAATTTATACTTAAGTTGGCCGATTTCGAGCGCCATCTGCTTATCGTTGATTATTGCCTCGGCATCAACAGCATTTTCAGGTAAATATGAATTTCTATCCGCTGGGAAATAAGGTTCGGTAAAGACTAAATCTTCTGTGATCAAAGAGAGCTCTGGATTTATGGCACGAGCAACTCCTTTGTAGTGCGCTTCTGCTCCTGCGCCAAAAATTGATGTGGCAAAAAGTACGCGAGCGATATATTCACCAATTGCCTCTGCGGCTCCAAAGTGCTGTTCGCCTAGATTTAAAGCAGTCCGCCAAACTTTATGATCCGAAAGATCTTCCATTGCAATTATGTATCGCTCAGGATCATAGAAGTAAATTTCAGGAACCAGATTTTTGGCAGCTAAAGAATGAATAGTAGTAGTTTCGTATTCAATGCGCGCACGATCAGGTGACATTGGCCAAGAAGGTCCGACTAATCTCACATATGGAAGAGATTGCTTTAAGACAATTCCCTTGCCTTGCTTATCCTTAACAATAAAAACAAGATTTAGATTGCCATCGCCAACTTCCTTCATATCTACAATTGATCCTGCATCAATGATTGATGAGATCTCTTGATGGGACGCTAGATAGGCAGCGATGTTTTCAGCTGTTAAGAACTCGTATGAATCAAACATTCTTCAAACTTTTCCGTTCTGTGTCATTTGGCTGAAATAAATACGCACTCTCGCATCACCGCGGGAAAGCTGCCGCCACGCCTCCATCGACAGCAATTACGCTGCCGGTAGTACGTGAAGATTCGTGCGAAAGTAGGTAGGCGACGGTATTTGCCACATCGACACTTCTCACTCTCTCATTAAGAATATTTCTTGAGGCGTAAAAATCTTCTAACTCTTCCGGTTTGACTCCATGCGCTGCTGCTCGTTGTTCGCGCACGCCGCCAGCCCAGAGTTTACTGTTATCAAATACAGCATCTGGGTTAACTGCGTTTGCACGCATTCCAAATTTTCCTCCTTCAATCGCAGCGATTCGCATCAACTGCAACATCCCGGCTTTCGATACGGAGTACCCACCAAAGCCCGCACCCGGTGCGAACGCATTCTTGCTTGCTACATAAACCAGAGAGCCACCCATGTTTTGGCGACGGAATGTCTTCATTGCTTCTTTCGTTAACATAAATGCTGAAGTTAAGTTTATTTCTAACCCGCGTCGCCACTTTTCAAGGGTGAGATCTTCTAAAGAATCGGAAACACCGATTCCAGCATTTAGAATTACGCCATCTAGTCCACCAAAATGTAGAACTGTCTTTAATACAGTGGCAACCACATCTGCCTCTTGTGATTGGTCGCCTACAAAAAGAAGTGGTGGATTAAATTTATTGGATTTAAATTCGCTCTCAACTTCTTCAATACCGGTAGCTTCAATATCTGCCAGAACTACGTGTGCGCCGCGGCGTCCTAATTCCAGGGCAATGCCTCGTCCGATTCCACTTCCTGCGCCGGTAACGATAACAATGTTGCCATCTAGTTGTGCTGGTGCTGGCTTATTTTTTAATTTAAACAACTCCATCGGCCAATAATCAAATCCAAACACCTCTGCATCCGAAATTGTGTCACCGTCACCGAATGCATCCACTACCCGAGCAGCAACTCCATGGGTGTGGAATGCGATATCCGCCAACATCGTATTTTCTTTAATTGTTGTTGCAGTAGTCACAGCGCCTACGCCGGGCACAAGAATGACTTTTGGATCATTTCCGTGGCTTACATAACCAGCAGACAGCAACGATTTATTCGCCTCAAAGTAGGCAGCATAATTTTCGCGAAATTCTTTGATTCCGGTTTCAGCATCTTCTAAAGTAATGGTTGCGGACTTAGGACGTATGCGGAGCATGTGATCAGCACTTGATGAACCCAGCGCAACTATTTTCTTAAGGTCAGGACGCGCTGCGATTTCTGCCAGGCGAGAATCGGTCCGAAGCAACTGCTTTTTACCAATCGTTCCGCGCAACCTCAGCAGTAAATCCTTCAGTTCTTCATCAGGTAGTTCTTGGTGCTGAAAATCGGCTTTAGGTCGCTTGTTTAGTGAGTCCAGGTATTTATCTGCCAGTGCGACAGTATCCAGGGTCTTCTGGTAACAACGATCTGAATCCTCATCCCAAACAACTAAACCGTGATGAGCTAGAACCACACCGGCATAGTCTGCTAAACCACCAACGATTTTTGAGAGATTAAATCCGGGGCGAATCCAATCAACATAGGCAAATTCTTCGCCAAGTGCTTCGCGAACTGCTTTTTCACCTTGTGGATGATTTGTAAGTGCGCAAATTGCATCTGCGTGCACGTGGTCTATATGTTTTGCAGGAAGAAATCCGTGTAGCAGAGTTTCGATTGATGGTCTGCGCGATGTTGGATCAACTAAAGCGCGAGTAACATAATCAACCATTGTGTCGTCATCTAAAGCATCAAAATCTCTTAAGGCAAGTAACTCTTCCAGGTACAGCGCGGGGTAGTCACGGTCAATGGCATATTGCATATCTGCGCCAGAACCTTTTACCCACAAAACTTTCTTCAGGCGACCCAAATGATCTTTAATCTCGCCCTTACTTGATGTATTGCCTCCACCATAAACAACCATTGATTGATCAGCACCGATCTTCTGTGAACGTGCGACTAGATCATGTAATGGCTTTAACTCACTCATAGAGTCTGTCCTTGTGCTATTTCGTATGATTGTTTTTCAGTGATGACTGCGCTTATGTACTTTGCAGGCGTTACATCAAATGCGGGATTAAATGTCTTGGCTCCAATAGGAGCAACCTGAATGCCTTTGAAGTGGGTCAGCTCTTCATCGCCCCGGATTTCGATATGTATCTCAGCGCCACTTGCAATCGTTCGATCAACAGTCGATTCAGGCGCGACTACTAGAAATGGAATTCCGGCTGCATGGCAGGCCAGTGCAACACCAAGTGATCCGATCTTATTTGCCGAATCTCCATTCTTTGCAATTCGATCAGCGCCGATAAGTGCTGCATCGATGCGACCGCTTAATATCGCCATTGCCGCCGCACCATCTGGTTCTATGCGATATGGAATTTCAGATTTCATTAACTCCCACGCGGTCAACCGTGATCCTTGCAAAAGTGGCCGAGTTTCATCGGCGTAAACCTCTTTTACATTTCCGCGTTTATGCAACTCTTTAACTACACCGAGCGCAGTGCCTGTGCCTGTAGTCGCGAGAGATCCGGTATTGCAATGGGTAAGCAGCGTTAGAGGTTTGTTACCTAGCTTTTTTATCAGCCAATCAGCGCCAAGATTTCCCATCTGCGTACTTGACTCTTTATCTTCGCTCGCTAATTTATCTGCCGCGGCGAGAACTGCATCTCTGCCTTCTGGCAAATGCTTGCGAATCTTTTCTACCGCCCAGGCTAGATTTACAGCTGTCGGTCTAGCATCGCGAAGTAAATCTATGTTGTGCTCTAACTCGATTGCAGAAAGGCCCTTGCGGTTGGCTTCATCAATCGCGAGCACAACCCCATAAGCCCCAGCAACACCTAGCGCAGGTGCTCCACGGACCACCAAATTCTGAATCGCAATAATAAAGTCTGATACCTCATCGTAAGAGTTATATGTTTCGGCAGAAGGAATCTTGGTCTGATCCAGCAAGATGATCTTTCCATCTCTCCAAACAATTGCCTCAAAAGCGCTAGACATTTACCGACTCCCTATTCAAGGTATCGAACTTATCACTTTAAAAATGAAATCTAAAGTCGCCCGGCCTGATGAACTCTTTTGAGGAATTCTTGCGTCTTTGGATTAGAAGGATTCTTCAGGACCTGCTCTGCACTGCCACGTTCCAAAATATTTCCGGATTCTAGGAAACAAACTTCATCGGCAACTTGTGTTGCAAATCCCATTTCGTGGGTAGCTAAGACCATGGTCATTCCATCGTGTTTTAAATCTCTAACAATGCTCAAAACTTCATTAACTAGCACCGGGTCGAGTGCAGATGTGATTTCATCTAACAGGAGCAATCGCGGATTTACCGCGAGCGAGCGGATGATTGCCACACGTTGTTGTTGACCTCCGCTGAGTCGATCTGGATATTGATCTGCTTTATCGGCTAAATCGAATCGAGAAAGGAGTTTTTTTGCGATATCTCGCGCCTCTTCAACCTCTTTATTCTGAACCTTTATTGGCGCAAGGGTGATATTTTCCAGGACTGTTTTATGTGGAAATAGATTAAATGATTGAAAGACCATACCCAATTTACGGCGAACGTCATCGACCTTAATCGCTGGGTCTGTTATTTCTTCTCCATCTAAAAATATCTGTCCGTCATCAATAGTCTCCAGTAAATTGATGCAACGCAGCAAAGTAGATTTACCTGATCCGGATGCACCGATTAACACAGTGGCGGTGTGCTCAGGCACTTGCAATGAGAGATTATTTAAGACTACTTCTGTGCCAAAGGCCTTACGCACGCTCCGCAACTCTAGGACGTTCGCCATTAAATCGCGCCTTCCGAATTCTGCGCTTGGGTGCGTTGCCTGATTGCGCGATCTGTGTAGCGAGTCATCGGAATAGTTATGAGCAGGAAGAGAATTGCAGCGACTACATATGGCGTGTAATTGAAGGTACGACTTGCATTTATTTGTGCCGCGCGAACTGCATCGGTAACGCCGAGAATTGAAACTAAGCCAGTATCTTTTAGAAGCGAAACAAAATCATTTAACAGCGGGGGGACAACTCGGCGCAGCGCTTGGGGAAGAACCACAAAGCGCATCGTTTGTCCTGAAGTTAATCCGAGCGATCTGGCGGCTGCTCTCTGGCTAGGATGTATTGAGAGAATTCCGGAGCGGATAACTTCAGCAACGTAAGCCGAATAAGTGAGAACAACTGCAATCGTGCCAAGGAGAATTACATTGCTAGAAATTCCTTGAATTCGCAACGCTGGAACACCAAAACCAACGAGCAAGATAATCAAAATAAGTGGAGCACCACGGAAGATATCAACGTAGGCAGTTGCTAAAAATCTAAATGGTGTCAACGCCGGCGACTTAGTTGTGCGCAGTAGCGCCAAGCCCATCGCAATAATTCCAATTGCGATTCCACCAAAAAAAGTAAGCTGCAGATTTATCCATAGCCCCTTTAGGACTGTCGGGAATACCTCTTTGCCATATTCGATATCAAAGAAAGTGGTCTTTACTACTTCCCAGCCGGGGGAAGTAATCAAAATAATCGTGAGGGTGCCGAGCACCAGGATTGATGAGACCGCAGCAATTAGGGCTTGTTTACGACTTAGTCTGCGACGCAACGCGCGACGTTCTACTTCGCGTGGGCTTGGCGACCAAGCAGAGTGATTTCTCTCTGACATGGCCGCCAAACTACCGCGTTTATCTAACTTTTTTCGGCGTTTGCTGATTAGTTTAAGACTGGTGCGCCTGCGTCAGTGGCAAGCCACTTATCAGTAATCGCAGCCAGAGTTCCGTCAGCAGTGATTGCATCGACAGCTGCTGAGACACACTTTGTGATCTTGTTATCTTTTGCAAGCAAGAGTCCAAATTGATCGCCAGCACCTGAAGATGGAAGCTGTCCAACGATTAAGCCGTCAGTAACTTCAACTCCTGCGAGATAGAAGGCAGTTGGGAGGTCTACTACGAGTCCATCAATCTGACCATTCTTAAGTGCAGTTACTCCAGCAGCGTTGTCATTAAATACCTGTGGCGTTACACCAATTTGGTTTTCAATTGCATCTAGTGATGTAGTGCCGACTGCCGCACCAAGCTTTGCGTCCTTGAGATCTGCGATTGATGTCTTACCGGCAATCTTGCTGCCTTTGTAAGAAACGATTGCTTGTGGTGCTGTGTAGTAAGGAGATGAGAAATCTACGACCATTGCGCGATCAGCAGTAATTGAGAATTGCTGCAAGTTAAAGTCGAAATTCTTTTCGCCTGGAGTTACTGCACCATCAAACGTGGTACGAACCCAGACAACTTCATCATTTGTAAAGCCAAGTTGCTTTGCAACTGCATAAGCAACCGCTCCTTCAAATCCTTCACCGCTCTCTGGCTTATCGTCGATAACCCATGGGTAGTAAGCAGGCTCACCGGTGGCGATGGTTAGCGTTCCAGCAGTAACTGTTGCAAGATCTGCTTTTTCGCAAGACGCTGATGCAACTTCAGTAGATTCTGATTCCGAACATGCAGTTAATCCAAATGCAAGAGCAATTGATACTGCGAATATAAGTGACTTCTTCTTTTGCACGTTTTCTCCCTTTCCCGG
>JBIJCP010000155.1:0-5771 GCA_044344635.1 Candidatus Planktophila sp.
AAATTAAATAACTTTATTTGCCTTCAATTAAATCAACGATTCGCTGTAAATCTTCGCGCCCAGCGAATTCAATAACAATCTTTCCTTTGCCGCTAACTCCTTGAACGCTCACGCGCGTATCTAAATAATCGCTAAGCAATTCTGCAGCGGCCAGAGTTTCACCACTGGCTCCACTCTTTCCTGATTTTCCGGAGGCTGGCTTCTTCTTAGGAGAATGAATTGCGACCGCTTCTTCGGTGGCTCTAACGCTTAAGCCTTCTGCAACTATTCGATTGGCTAACTTCTCTATCTCAGCTTCATCGGTCAGCCCCAGCAGTGCGCGGGCATGTCCTGCCGAAATTACACCGGCGGCTACCTTGCGTTGCACGGTTATCGGTAGGTTTAACAAACGGATGGTATTTGAAATCAATGGGCGAGATCTGCCGAGCTTTGTCGCTAACTCATCGTGTGTGCAATTAAAGTCGGTGAGCAGTTGTGAGTACGCAGCGCCTTCTTCAAGTGGGTTTAGCTGGCTGCGATGGATATTTTCAATCAGCGCCTCGCGTAAAAGTTCGTTATCTGGAGTTTGTCGAATGATTACTGGAATGCTCTTTAACCCTGCAGCTATTGCGGCGCGGAAGCGACGCTCTCCCATAATCAATTCATATTTACCTGGTGAAGTTTGACGAACAACTGGAGGTTGCAAAATACCGATCTCTTTTATAGATGCAGTTAGCTCACTTAGCGCACTTTCATCAAATACCAAACGTGGTTGGCGGGGGTTTGGTGAAATCGCAGAGATTGGGACTTCGTTCTGTTGTGCAACTTCATTTCCGGCGACCGTCAACGAGGTAGGAATTAGTGAATCTAGATTTGTTCCGAGCCCGCCCCGTTTTGCACTCATGCAATCTCTCCATCGCGTTTGTAATTGATATTTACTACATTTGAATCAAATTTGATTTCATCTTTTGGTTTGCCACGTTCTGCAATTTCGCGCGCTACTTGCATATAGGCAATTGCACCTGGAGATAAAGGATCGTAAGTCATTACTGTTTGGTTATATGAAGGCGCTTCAGAAACTCGCACCGCGCGAGGAATAGGAATATCAATTAACTCTTTAGGAAAGTGCGCGCGAACATTTGCTGCAACATCATTTGATAAACGTGTGCGACCATCAAACATTGTTAAAACAATTGTTGATAGATCTAAGTTAGCGTTGAGCCTTTTTTTAACTATCCCATAAGTTTCAAGTAGTTGTGATAAACCTTCGAGCGCGTAATATTCTGTTTGGATTGGAATCAATAGCTCGCGCGCGGCGGCAAGTGCGTTAATTGTTAATAAACCCAGTGATGGGGGGCAATCGATAAAAATATAATCGTAATTTGGTGAAATCTCTTCAAGCGCTTCTTTTAACCTAAGCTCTCTTGCAACCATTGAAACTAAATTAACTTCAGCATTTGCCAGTGATGAATTAGCTGGGATGCAATCGAGTGAAGGAAATCCTGCGACTTTTTGAATTACAGTTGTGATCGACTCATCGCCCATCAATACCTCATAAATTCCAGCGGTATCACGGTGTGGCACACCCAGTGCGGTGCTGGCGTTGCCCTGTGGATCTAAATCAATAACTAAGGTTCGCAGCCCTCCCATTGAAAGGGCGGCTGCGATATTGACCGTGGTTGTGGTCTTTCCGACCCCGCCTTTTTGGTTGGCGACTGTGAAGATTCGGGTTGAGGCAGGTTTAGCCATCGCCTCCTTTAGCCGGCGGACTCCAATGACCTTATTGCCCGAGTTATCGGCCTTTGTTTCACGTGAATCAGACACGCGCCTATCTAAGCACCTTTACGGATCGAGATTACTCGACCGAGCTCAATTCCCTCGAGTTTGATCTCATGGAGCTCTGCCCCTTTGACCCCAACCATCTCAGCCGCTGCCGACTCCCCCTTCATTGCAAGGAGAGAGCCTCCAGTTTTGACCATATGCCAACTTATCTTCTTCAACTTCTCAAGGGGCGCCACGGCGCGAGCGGTCACAAAATCGGCGCTCTTCTTAATATCTTGCGAGCGCCCCCGAATTACCTGGATCGGAAAAGGCAGGTCTGGTATCGCAGCAATCGCCTCATTTAAAAATTCAACTCGCCGCTCGAGCGGTTCGATCAGGGTTACCTGTAGATCTGGGCGGGCGAGGGCGATAACTATCCCCGGAAGCCCTGCCCCTGAGCCGATATCGAATAGGGATGCCCCGATTGGCAATAACTGGGTCACTGGAAGGCAGTTAAAGATATGGCGCTCCCAGATTCGCTCGCCTTCGCGCGGGCCAATTAGCCCCCGTTCGATCCCTGCCCCGGTTAGAAAATCGGCAAAGGCTTCAATAGCCCCTTCTTGCCCAGGGAAATACTTGGCAATGAGGGTCTCTTTCGAAGGGGTTTCACGTGAAACTTCTTTAAAAGAGGCTGACTCCGGCTGGAGATTTTCCATCGAATCCCCTACGCGGGGTAGATGACCACGAAGCGATTTGGATCTTCTCCATCAGATTCTGAGGAGAGGCCCAAGGTCTGGATCGTGTCGTGGATGATCTTGCGCT
Organism: Candidatus Planktophila sp.; assembly: GCA_044344635.1. GTDB lineage: Bacteria > Actinomycetota > Actinomycetes > Nanopelagicales > Nanopelagicaceae > Planktophila. Next base: position 2,563 of record JBIJCP010000155.1, read on the forward strand.
CAAAGGCGTTCATTGGATCGAGTTTGATCGAAGCCCCGGTGGTCTTTGCTTCTTCAGCCAACTTCTCGGCCAGCGCGGTGAGCTCCTTCCGGCGGCCAGCGCGGAAGCCATCGATATCAAGCATTAATCGGCTGCGATCTCCGGTAGATGTCTGAACCGCTAAGCGAGTTAACTCCTGGATAGCATCTAAGACTTCACCCTCTTGCCCGACTAAGTGGCGTAGCTTTCCTCCGACAATTGCCAGGCTCGCCCGGTCATTTTCGACATCGATATCGATATCGCCATCAAGGTCAGCGATATCTAGCAAACCCTCTAAATAATCTGCGGCGATATCGCCTTCTTCTTCCAATCGGGCAACTGTCTTTGGGGCCTTTTTTGTCCCAGTCGTTGCCTCGACCTCTACCTCGTTCTCAACTACCGCTTCGCTCATCGCCTTACTCCTTTACTTGGAAATTTGGGGTATTTATGCGTTATTGATATTAAATATCCGAATTACTTCTTCTTTTTCTTCTTTGGTTGTTTTCTCTGGCCTTTTACATCGCCTTCTTGGCCATTTTTGCCAGGCTCTGCTTGGTCTGGATCTAAAACACTTCCTTCAGCTGCGCCCTTTCCATCTTTGTTTTTATGGGAGCGCTTTTTCAAAAGCTCTTCATAAGCAGGTGAGCCAGGTGTTGGGTTTCTCTTAATGACATAGAACTGTTGTCCCCATGTCCAGAAGTTTGTAGTCGACCAGTAAATCAAAACACCGACCGGAAAGTTAACGCCAGAGACTGCAAAGATAACTGGGAATAAATACAACATGATTTTCTGCTGCTGCAGCATCATATTGTTACTTGAATCCATCTTCGGCATACCTTTAACCATCAACTGTCGTTGGGTTGTGAAGGTCGTTGCAGACATAATGAAAATTAAAATAACGGTAACAATCTTTACATTTGTATCTGGAGAACCTAAGAAGCTCTGAGAAATCTTTGCGCCGAAGAAGGTTGCTTGTGCTGCGCTATCTAGGTATTCACCTTTTAGAAATCCGCGTGCGATTGGTGCCGGGACACCTTCGTCGGTTTTGGCGGCGATACCGTTTAGAACAGTAAAGAGGGCAAAGAAAATTGGGGCTTGCGCCAAAATCGGGAAACAAGATGCCAAAGGATTTGTTTTATGCACTTTGTAGAGCTTCATCATCTCTTCAGATTGCTTTTGACGATCATCTTTGTACTTAGCTTGTATCGCCTTCATTTGTGGCTGCAGCGCAGTTAGTGCGCGCTGGCTTTTGATCTGTTTTACAAAGAGTGGGATAAGGATAATTCGAATCAAAATAACTAGACCGACGATTGAGAGCGACCAGGTAACTCCGCTATCTGTACCAAAGATCGGTGTTAGAAGTTTATGGAAGAAGATGATTACACCTGATACCAGGTTATAAAGTGGATCTAAGATAAATCCCATTACTGAGCTCCTGCACTAGTTATTAGGGTGGTTTTTAGCTGGTTTTTTAAGGTTTTTTCACTATTGGTTACCGCATAGTCCACACCGCCGTGTGACCACGGATTACAACGGAGTAAACGCCAGATCGACATAACTACACCGCGCAGACCGTAATTTGAAATCGCTGTGGCGGCATATGAAGAACAAGATGGGTAGTACTTACAACGTGCCGGGAAAGCAGGGGAGATCCATTTTTGATAGAAGTTGATCGTTGCAAGAAATATTCTGCGCATTATTTTGCACCGACTCGTGAAGCGCGCTCTAACAATTTATTGGTTAACTTCTCAAGCTCAAAAGCCACATCGGTGGCGTTATTTTTTGCTAAAGCGCGGATTACTAAAAGTGAACCTTTAGGTAGTTTTGCCAAGTTTGGGATAACCGCGTGGCGGACTTTGCGCGCCAAAGCGTGGCGAGCTACTGAGCCTCCGACAGATTTATTGACGATCAGCCCACATTTTGGAAGGTCGTGATTTGTGACAGGTGAGATGTACAGATATCCAACATAGTTTTCTGTTGTAACGCGGGTTCCACTCTTTGTTGCTCGAGCGAAATCGGCGCTTGTGGTCAAACGTGCGTTTTTAGGCAGCACGAGGGTCTCCGGTGCGGCTCTATTACTTACGCAGAAAGACGAGCGCGGCCTTTAGCGCGGCGGGCCGAGAGAACTGCACGTCCTGCGCGAGTTGCCATGCGAGCGCGGAAGCCGTGCTTCTTGGCGCGGCGGCGGGTGTTAGGTTGAAATGTACGCTTTGTCATGGTGACTCCTTTTAAACTTCAGTAGTTAAACCTTTGTAGGTAGAGTTGGTTTCACCGGACTAGGTTTTTGCTGACCTAGCTCGCGGTTTCGCCGACTTCTATAAACTCTTCATAAATACGGGGGAAGCAAGGGTGTAACGGTAGAGGTGTGGATATAGGCGGGTCAAACTGGAGGATAGGTTGAGGGTTGTGGATAACCGCTTGCTTTTCTTGGAAAAGAGCCCTACTTTTCACCTCTATCCACAGGAATCCGTCGAAGCGGCTCTAAATCAAGGGTAAAGCCCTACTTTAGACCACAGCCTGTGGATAACGTTGTGGATAATCCAAAGGGGTAGAAATGGCTGTGGTTGAGGTAGAGCTAGCCGACCTTTGGGACCGGGTTATTGAACATGTCTCACTCGGAGAACCACAACACCGTGCCTTTTTAACTATGACTAAACCCCTTGGGCTTATTCAAAGCGATGGTGGAATCACAAACCTTTTGGTTGCAGCTCCAAATATTTTTGCAAAAGATGTTCTTGAGTCTCGGCTTCGAATTGTTGTAAATGAAGTCCTCACTCGTGAACTCGGCGATAAGACAAATATCGCAGTTATGGTTGATGAGACCTTGGAGCTTGCCGATCACCCAGCGCCAACAATAGTTATCGAACCAACCCCTTCTCGTCCTGGTACAGGTCGTGAAGGCTCTAATGTCGGAGCTCGTAAAAGCGATGAACCTTCGCAATTAAATCCGCGTTATATCTTTGAAACTTTTGTTATTGGTGCATCTAACCGTTTCGCTCATGCAGCAGCTGTTGCAGTAGCTGAAGCGCCGGCTAAAGCTTACAACCCGTTATTTATCTACGGTGAATCAGGGCTGGGAAAAACCCACTTATTACACGCTATTGGCGCATATGCCAAAGAGTTATATGGCAGTGTGCGAGTCCGCTACGTTTCATCTGAAGAATTTACCAACGACTTTATTAACTCGATTC